>NZ_VFUV01000021.1:0-119013 GCF_006441315.1 Mesorhizobium sp. B2-4-19
TCCGGAAGACCGGCGGCGGCGCTAAACTGGGGAAGATTCAAACGGCACTTCTGGGGAGTATTGAGCCGGCATCGACAATTGCCGATCGTGCTCGCTGCCCTGTCCGGAAAGTCGGTCCTCGTCGTCAGTCCGACGGGATCGGGCAAGACCCTTTGCTTCCAGCTCCCTGCAGTACTTCGCGGTGGCCTGACCATGGTTGTCAGCCCTCTGAAAACCCTGATGTCGGAACAGGTATCCGATCTGCTAGCGAAAAAGGTCCCTGCCACGTTCATCAATAGCGACCTGAGCGTCGACGAGAAGCAAACCCGATTTTCGTTGCTGAGACGAGGCGCGATCAAATTGCTCTATCTGGCTCCCGAGCGTTTCTTTGTCAGGAGCGAAGACGAACGAGCTCGCCTGAAGCAGACGAAGCCATCGTTCATTGTCGTAGACGAGGCCCATTGTGTCGATCAATGGGGACGGGATTTTCGACGGGAGTACGGCCGCCTCAGAGAGGTCCGCGAAAAACTAGGTGCGCCACCGGTCTTGGCGTTCACCGCGACAGCTGGGCGGGAGATGCAGCAACGCATCCTGAAGTCGCTTGGTATCGAAGACGCTGAGGTCTTCGTGCGCGATGTCGACAGACCGAACATCGCGCTCCTCCGATGGCGGTGCGCAGCTGATCAGCGAGCGGGAGAGATCGCATCTCTCCTAGCGGTGCCACAACTCCAGGAAGAGAAGGCGATGGTCTTCGTGCCGTCCACGAAGGTCGGGGACGACTTGCAAGCGGCGCTTCGTGATCTTGGGCTTGACGTGCCCCTCTACCATTCCAAACTCGGAGGCGCATGGGAACGACAGGAGCTCGTCAAGCGGTTCCTTGGGCAGAGCAAGCCGCCCGCAAACCGGATCATCTGCACTAACGCCTTTGGCATGGGGCTCGACGTGCCGAACGTCCGCCTCGTGATCCATTGGCAGCAGTCCGCCTCCGTTGAAGACCAGCTACAGGAGCTCGGCCGCGCCGGGCGGGATGGGAAGGCTGCCGCAGCGGTTATGTTCCACAATGGTTCGAGCGTCGGCCGCGATATCTCAAGGCTGCGTTTCATGGCCGAGAAAACAGTGGAGGCGGCACACGTCCCTGGACTCGACCGAGAGCAGATGCTGGAGCAACGCTATCATCAGATTGATCAGGTCAGCGAGCTAATGAGGACCCGATCCTGCATGCGCGCTGCCATCTCGGATTATTTCCAAGGGCCGAAGTACACCCGACGTCCAAGCCTTTCAATCAGGATCCTAAATTGGGCATTTGGCACCCAGACAAAGTCGCGGCGTTTCCAGGCCTGTTGCGATCATTGCGATAAGGCTGAGATCAAACGCCGCGGAATGGCCGGGTACGTTGCACAGGTCATTGCTGGCTAGGTTTACTGAGTCCATGCAGTTGTGCGCCGAAGCGACGCGTACGCGCCGTACCTGTCTGCGAGAGGTCACAGCCTCTTTCCTCCTTCTAAATTTTTTTGAAGATTTCGCTTGACGGGTTTCTGGAATTGTTTTACGAGTTCAAGATAGGGCGATTTCCATCTTTCGTTGACATTTATGCGTGCGTGTGATACATTACACGTCGCTGGGCAGGTGTGTCTGTGCCCTGGCGAAACGCAAAGCCCATCGGGTTAGGTGGGGGGTGGGGGAAATAGGAGTGTCGATAGAAAATGAGGATTTATGAGGAAGTTTGAGTTTGTGAATGAAGCAGCGAAGAAGGCCTTTTTGGAGCTGCCAAAAGATATAATGAAACAATTTGGTACCGATCTGCAGGCCGTTCAAAATGGAGAGCGTCCCTTCTCGGATCATACGAATATCAAGGAAAGCGTCGGACCCGGCGCAATCGAGCTAATCGAAAATGGAAGTCCAGCGTATCGAGCGGTTTACTGCGCAAAATACGATGACACGGTTTTCGTTTTGCACGCCTTCACTAAGACAACCAATGGCGTTGATAGGAAGGCGATGAAAACGGCGAAAGAGCGTTACAAAGAAATGCTCAAGATTATCAAGGGAAGGAAGGAGGGGGGCCGCTAGGCGGCCTCCAACACCTCGCAGATCACCTTGTGATTTGCGTCGAGCGACGGCTTCAGGCGTAGATTCAATTTGGCTAGGAAGCCGATCAGTTTGTCTGCGGAGAACAGGTGCACTTTGCCGCGTATGATTTCGCTGACCCGCGGTTGCGTTATGCCCAAAGCCGACGCTATGTCCGCCTGTTTCCAGCCGCGGTCCTCGAAGAGTTTGCGCAGCGTGATCATCAAATCAGCTCGGAATTGCAAATCGGCGGCCTCATCGGCGTCGTCCGCAATGGCGTCGAATATGTTGTCGTAGCTGAGCTGTGTCATGGTGGCATCCATAGTTATACGAGATTACGTATATGTTTAGGGCATCGGGCGCAGGAAATCAAGCTTTTTCATCCCACCGACCAAAGGTCTGGCCGATGTCGCCGATCCTGAGGTCGACAGACACGGGATCGCGCTTGAGGCGCAGTCCACCCGGCGGCGGGCTCGTAAGGGTCAGACCAGATGAGCAATAACTTCTGGTGGCCTCCTTTATAAAGCTAGCCCTTGAACCCTGGTATTCGATGGACTTTGCAAGTGTGCTAGCAGAAGCGCTAGTCACATGGAACAAAGGTAAGCCTCATTTTGTTTGGCTTCTGTCACAAGAGCAGGAGTTTGATTCATGGTTGGCAGGCAGGCAGACCTTGTCGTTCTAAGCGACGCGGATAGAGGTTTCCTCGAATCTCAGGTGCGCCGGCATAAGGCGCCGCGCTCCTTGTCGGATCGATGCCGGATGGTCTTGCTGTGCGCGCAGGGTTTGCAAAGCAAAGAGGTTGCCGAACGCCTGGGTGTTCACGAGCACACGGTTGGCAAGTGGCGCCGTCGGTTCGTACAGGATGGCATTGAAGGGCTGACAGATGAATATCGTACCGGTCGACCGCGAACTGTCTCCGATGCCCAGGTTGCTCAGGTCGTCGAGCGTACGTTGAACACCACTCCCAAGGATGCCACGCACTGGTCCATCCGTTCGATGGCAGCCGACCGCGGCCTTTCTCATACCACCATCCGTCGGATCTGGACCGCGTTTGGCCTGCAGCCGCATCGTGCCGAGACATTCAAGCTTTCCTCCGATCCGCTCTTCGTTGATAAGGTGCAGGACATCGTCGGCCTCTATATGTCACCACCGGACCGGGCGATCGTGCTATGCGTGGATGAGAAATCGCAAATCCAGGCATTGGATCGCGAGCAGCCGGTTCTGCCTATGGCACCGGGCGTCGCCGAACGGCGTACTCATACCTATGTTCGCAACGGCACGACTTCTCTGTTCGCCGCGCTCGATGTGGCCACTGGGGCGGTGATAGGTCATTGCTACAAGCGTCACCGGGCCACCGAATTCCTCGACTTCCTGAAGCGGATCGACACCGAAATGCCCAATGGCCCGGACGTGCATCTGGTGATGGACAACTATGCGACCCACAAGACGCCGAGGATCAAGGCTTGGCTCGCGCGCCGTCCACACTGGCATGTTCACTTCACGCCAACGTCGGCATCCTGGATCAATCAGGTCGAGCGGTGGTTCGCAGAGCTGACGCGAAAGCAGTTGCAGCGCGGCGTACATCGTTCCACCGCAGAACTAGAAGCTGATATCGACGCCTTCATCGAAACCCACAACGAGAACCCGACCCCATACAAATGGGTCAAATCAGCCGACCAAATCCTCGCGTCGGTCAAGCGCTTCTGCCAGAAGACAATGAACCGAACTTCAGATTCAGGTGACTAGGCCGTGTACTCATAAACCGGCGGCGAGTCCGGTTCGCCCCGATACCAGCCTCCTTTTGCGCAACCGCAGCAAATGTCGCGATGGGCCATTAACGGAAGTGACAGGGCTATATTCGAGCACCTCCGTCGGGCCGGTCAACGCCATAGAAACGATAGGCATCGGCCCAGTAGTCTGGCAGAAAGACCGCCTGAGGGAGGGCGCCGGGTCGTTATTGGTGCAAAGGTGGTGCTCATCGGCACGAGCTGTTTTTCCCGATCAAACCCGGACGATGCTGCACTTGCGTTATATAGCGGAGAATGTCGATGAGCCAAGCGCCCATACGTTTTGATGATGGTTCAGCCTACGAGCGCGGGATTGGTGTCTGGAGCCGACTTGCGGGACAAGTGTTCCTCGACTGGCTGGCGCCCTCGTTGGGATTTAAGTGGATCGACGTGGGTTGCGGCAACGGCGCATTCACAGAACTGCTTGTCGAGCGGTTAGCGCCAAGTGAAGTGCAGGGAATTGATCCATCCGAAGCGCAACTGGTGTTTGCACGCGCGCGGAAAGGAGCATCGGGCGTAGAGTTTCGGCAGGGTGATGCCATGGCGTTGCCGTTCGATAAAGCACGTTTCGATGCCGCAGTTATGGCCTTGGTGATTTTCTTCGTTCCCGATCCAGCCAAAGGCGTTGCGGAGATGGTACGAGTGGTTCGATCAGGCGGCATGGTTGCGGCATACACTTGGGACATGTTGGGGGGCGGCTTCCCATTCGATCCGATCCAGGTTGAGTTTCGCGCTCTGGGCATCACGCCGCCGCTTCCACCGAGCGTCAACGCCTCACGTATGAACGTCATGCGCGATCTATGGAGCAACGCAGGCCTTCAGGCTATCGAGACCCGCGAAATCACAGTGCAACGGACCTTCGCCGATTTCGACGATTTCTGGCGTTCAAGCACAATTACCGGGAGTATACGGCCAATCGTTGCGGCAATGTCAGCCAGCGACGTGGAGGGGCTGAAGTCGCGGCTGCGTGCACGTTTGCCGGCGGATGCAGCCGGCCGCATAACGTATAGTGCGCGAGCGAACGCGGTACGGGGTGCGGTGCCAGAATAATTGAGCGGCGTTGTGTGCCTCGCAAACTTCGGTGGTGAATGTCGGCATTGGGTCATTTTCAACGGTTTTGGCAGAGATTGAGGGCTGGTTGATGTCCGCTCCTGTCCGTAAGCGCCGTACCAGGGTCGGCCCGAGAGCGTTGCGGTAACAAATTAAGGATTAAAGGTCTGATGGCGGTTGCTACCGAATAGCGGAAAACCGCCTCTGCGGCGGCAATGCCATGCGCGATCTCATCGGACGACGCGCCCTCTATGTCTAGGCGAAGCTGCAGAATGCCTCCTGCGGCTATCCTGTCCGCAGTGAACAAAATGAGAACACGAGAGTCAATAGGCCCTTGACGATAAGTGTCGTCTCCCATGAGGCGAGGGCGTTCTACCGCGAGCGTAACCCAAACGCCCCTCCGATTCGTCTGTCCGCGCCTGTAGTCCGGATGGCCCTTAGTCGCCTTCGCACTCCACCTCGACGACGACTAGATCGTCGGCCTCTTCATTGTACTCATAGGCAATTCCGTCCAGGCTGATCCCACCCTCATCGGGCGGCAGCGCCGCCGCTCCGTCAGCATGGACTTCACATGCGACGTACAACATCCGCTTGTCGCGAAGACTTCCCGGCTTGCCGCAAGACTCGCAAAATCGGTAGGAGCGCGAATCCGCAAGTACCTCTGCCTTGTCCAACGCCAATCTAATCTCGGGGGTGACAATGCCCGCTGCCGTAGCATCGATCCTCAAGCTCCCGTACTTCTCGTAAACCCGATCGAGGTTCAGTCCAGTGCCCGCAGGCAACGCCTGGGCTATCGCACCGAAATATTGATCTAGAACCCGTTCCCAGCCGGCTCCGCACTCGAAGGCCATCGTTGCCGGAATGAGGTCCGGATATTTCGCCTTCAGCTGGATAAAATCGGTCATTCGTTTGCCTCCCCCTGCGTGACCTCGATGCTTTCGCCCGAAGCCGTAGCAAACAGAAAGTGAAGGTTCCGTTCATCGGCGGATATGGCCAGACAGGTTAGCTTGCCGGAGGTATAGGCACCCGTGTCGATGCCGATACGACAGGGCCTCGAGTCCGGCACGCTGTCCAACGTGGGGGTGTGCCCGTGCACGATGATGTGCGACAGCTGCCCCTCATAATCGAGGAACCTGTCCCGTATCATCATCAAGTCCTTCGGAGCCTGGGCGCCGATGGAACGGGTAGGATCGATTCCTGCGTGAACATAAGCGAAGCGATTGTCGACGACGATCGGAGAAGCATCCATCAGCGCCTGCAGATGACGCGGATGATTGGCGCGAAAGATCGCCGCGGCGTCCCGAACGCTACCAACGGATAGGAGGTCATAGGACTCCATCGTCTGGTAGCCGCCGATCCGCATCAGCCATCTCCCGAACCTCTCCTCGTCAACATGGTCGGCGGTCATGAAGTCCAGGAAATAGGCGTCGTGGTTGCCCCGGATCAGCCGTGACCGCGGCCACCGGGTGAGGGTGTCGCAGACGAGATCCATCGCTTCCCGGCTGCGCGGGCCTCGGTCGACGATATCGCCGAGGAAGAGCACCCGAGGTTCGGCGTCGGACGCATGTGCGTCCGCAACAATGGCGGCTAGAAGTGGCTCGAGGAGATCAGCACGACCGTGAACGTCGCCGATGGCGTAGGTAACATGGGGCAAGCGCTGTTCCTTTCGGGACACGCCTACCGGCAGGTCATTGGTTTTCTCTTAAATCCCCGTCGATAAGGTGGTCTGGATCGTGCTCTTCTAGCCTGGGATCGATGGTAGACTTGCCTACAAGAGCAGCCGGGGAGGGGAAGCAATGAAAAACATAGTTGTCTGCTGCGACGGCACGGGAAACGAGATCAGTGAAAACATCTCCAACGTTCTGAAGCTTTACCGCGTACTTCGAAAAACTGGGAAGACCCAGCCGCCCCAAGTGGTGTTCTATGATCCGGGCGTTGGAACACTCGCAAGACCGGATCCATGGACCAAGTTCAGGCAGGATGCCATCACGGTGCTTGGCTTGGCGACAGGTTACGGCCTCGATGACAACGTCCTTGCCGCTTATGAGTTTCTGGTGACTCAGTATGAGGACGGCGACGAAATCTATCTCTTTGGCTTCAGTCGTGGCGCTTACACGGTCCGCGTTCTTGCGGGCCTTGTCCATAGAATCGGTCTCCTTTCGCCGCATCAGTGGAATCTCGCCGGTGCTGCATTGACGGCGTACAAACAGAGAGGGCCGGCGATCGATCCGGTTCAGTCGGCAATGATGGAGGAATCTGAACGCCAGCCTGTTCCATCGACCAAGGACGATCGCGCCTCGCAGTTCGCCCGGATTGTTTCTTCGAGATGGCCGACGATCAAATTCGTTGGAGTATGGGACACGGTCGCAAGCGTTATAGTCCCGCGTCCGGATAGGTTCTATGCGTTCAGCCTGCAGACGCTCGCCAATACCAGAAACAATCCCAGCGTTCGCATTTTCCGCCAGGCGATCGCGATCGACGAACGAAGAAGAATGTTCAGGCTGGATGCCTGGGACGAACCGCAAACGTTCATGCATAATAGGTTCAGCGCTACGAACAATGCGGAACCGCAGGACGCGCAGCAAGTCTGGTTTTCAGGTGTGCACGCCGATATCGGGGGAGGCTATCCTGAGCAAGAGAGCGGTCTTTCGAAATTCCCATTGATATGGATGATCGACGAAGCGGTGAAGCATGGCTTGGCCGTCGATCCCAGGACCGTCAACCAGCTGGCTTGGGGAGTGCAGAGAAAGGGAAGTCCTTTCAGCTACGTCCCGCCCGATGTCATGCGTGATCCGCATGACTCGATGTCCAGCGCTTGGCGCCTGCTGGAGCTGTGGCCGAAGGCAGACAAATACAAGGAGTGGGCTGCTCGCAAGTCGCTCTTCGGCCACTACATCCCAAGCGCCGAGCCGCGCTTCATATCGCCCGAGGCGTTTGTTCATCAATCCGTCCTGGACCGGATGGCCGCTGTCGCGAAATACAGGCCCGAGAACTTTCCTGAGAACCCTAGAGTCGTTCCTATGTCCTGGAGCCCAGCGTAGCGGAGCTTCTTTCAAGGTGCGCCAAGCTGCGGGTAGATGGAGTCAACGAAGAATCGGTCGACGCGGCGTTTCGCGAAGACCTCAACTGGTAGACGGAAGATTCGTCGGACACAGAAACGTACATTCCGTCCGGAATTGGGTTCCTGCCCACGATCACCATGATGAAGCCATTCAGTGCGTGGTGGGAGCGGCGCACGCAATCGGCGATATTTCGGCGGTCGATATGCGAAGGCGATGCGATATTCTCCGGATGTGTATGCCAGCAGCCTACAAAATGCAGCCCGCGCGAAAACATATCGTCGATCTCGTGCTGTTCGGCCCGCTCATCCGGACGGTAAGAATAGCGAGACCGCCGATCTCCGCGCCTCGGGCCGGTAGCGACTTCGATGTCGATCACCGGAAGCTGAAATCGCGCAAATAGAAGTCCACCGGCCTCGCTCTGCCAAAATCGCGTTTGACGGTGTCGGTTGAAGTGCTCCAGAACGCCGCCGCTAAACGCAAGCGATTGTCCCGATTGTCCGATGTCAAAGGAGATCACGCAGCCAGATCCTTGGCGGCCTGGCTCCATCGTCTTTCGATCATGGTCGCGCCGTCGAGCGCTTGCGGAGCGATGGCTCGCAGTTCGTCGCTCCATGCACCGCCCGCTGCTTCAACGAAGGCGCGGCGCGCGAGCCAGATGCGATGTGTGGCTGATACCGCCTGACCGAGAATGGCGTCGAGTGCGGTCTGCGCCACCATCGAGGTGATGAATCCCAACTCGACAGGGCCGTAGGGATCGAACGCCGCTCCGCAGGCAGGCTCGTACCTGCGGGTTTCATGTGCCCAACGTGTGGCGACCAGGTGCGGCGATCCGGTGGCGTCCAGCCCGTCGCGCAGGCGGTCACCGCCGCCGGAGATGACAATCGCGTGCCCGGCAGCGGCATGCGGTTCTGTCCAACCGTAAACGATCGGAAAGCGTCGCGTTTGGACAGCCTGCCATTCGTCAAGAAGGGACTCGCTCGGCCAATCGCCGAGCGCGGAGACGACAAGATCGACGCCGGCGAGGGGGCAGTCGGCGCGAAGCAGAAGGTCTTGCACGAGCGAGTTGTGACACTCCACCTCGACGTGCGGAAGGTCCGAGCGGATGCGCTTCGCGAGTTCGATCGTCTTGGCCGCGCCGATTGAGCCCACTCCGAGAGGGTGTCGGCCGACGTTGGCACCCGTGAAGGTCTGCTTGTCGACGAGGATGAGCTTGCCGACACCAGCTCGGGCCAGCGTCATCGCAACCGGTGCGCCGACTGATCCGCATCCGAGAACGGCGACGGTGGCCCCGCGCAGCGTGGGAATCCTTGGATCGCGGTCGCGCCCGTGGACCCATGTCGGATCGACGCGTTCGACCGAAGTGCGGTCGGCGGCATTTCCTCCGAACAGTCGGGCGTGCAGCACGTTCTCGGGCACGCGCGAAGGGCGAAACCCGGCGATCAGCGGATCCGATCCACGAACGATTTTCGGTCGATTGACGACCGTGGCTGCGATCGCCGGTCCGTTCTCGGTGCTCGCGCCTAGCATCACGATCAGCCGTTGACGCATCTGGCGGGCAAGTTCGTCGAGATGATCGGCGACGCCGGCGCGGGCAGCGATGTCGTAGACGTCCTTCGCCGAGGAGGGGTATTCGGACGGCAGCGGCACGACATCCATCCAGACCAGCAAGCCGCTATTGAAGCGGAGCTCGGCTGTGGGGATTGCCGGAGCGAAATTGCGAAGCCAATCGCGCAACGTCTCCTCATTGTCGGCGATGATAGTTCGTCTTGCGCCTTCCCAGATCCTGACGATCCGCGACGGCGGCGCGGGTTCGATCAGCGACAGGATCGTCCGGGCCTGTCCGCGTCCTGCATGACGCCAATATGTGAGAAACTCGCTTCGGAAGTCGCCATTGCGTTCGCCGCGGACCAGCGCTTCGATCAAATCGAACGTCATCTCAAGCAGTTCGGCGATTCCGGCGTACGGATCGTCGATGGGAAACGTGGCGTGATCCGGCACCAGACAGAGCACGCCGTCGCTTTCGACATGGGGCCAAGTCAAAAAGGAAGGACGATCAACCAGCGCGATCCGCGCGGGCGCAAAAGGAAAGGCCGCGGTCACCAGGACGTCGAGCCGGCGCCGGCAATCGGAAAAGACGCAGTCGAAACGCCAGCCGATTTCGGCGGAGCGCCCCCGGTAGGCAGCGAGTTGTCTGGTGTCGAGCCTTCGCGGGCGCAAGCCAGCTTGCTGCCAGCGTGATTCAACGACCCTGACAGCTGACTTGAAGCGCTTCGCGAGAGGGTCGACACCCTCAGGCATTCCGGCGATCTCCCTCGATGCGGACGGCCGAGGTCCTCGCCTGCGCCTCGCTGCGAACGAGACCGGCGGTCAGCAGGGCTGGTGTACTGAGCCGAGTGGCCGAACGCCGCCGCGTCCGGTCCGCAATGTCGGCACCGACGCCCTTGGCAAGTTGCTCGGTGATCAGTTGCTTGTTAGACAACTGCGCCACCGCCGCGAAATCGGCGCGGGCCTTTCGTAGCCAATTATGGAATTCCGTCTCCCGCTCCGAATGCTCCTTCCACTTGTCGGCGAAGTTCTCCAGCGGATCGCTGGGATTGGCGATGAGACGGCTCCCGTCCGCTGCGGTCCCGATGAAGCTGTCCATCTTCGTCAGGATCACGAACAGCGCCTCGGCGATCTTCTCCTCTCCTTCGTAGGAGTGGGCGGCGAGCGTCGTCAGGATGATCGAGATCGGCTTGTCGTCGCTGCGGCCGATGTACATGATGTCGCGATGGCGCTTCAGGATCATGATGGCGTACTGCAGCGGGGTGCGAATCCGGTAGTCCGGAATCGGCTCGGTGCCCGCCCTCACGCCTTTCTGAAGGAGCTCTTGCTTGCGCTTGTCGTGCACTTTCGCCATGCGTGTCAGAAACCATTTCAGATAGCCGCGTGGATTCGACCGCTGCCAATCGGCCGCGACAATCTGGTAGTGCGGGTGGCGGTTGTCGGTGATCGAGATTGCGGTTTCGGCGAGCGAGGCATCGAAGCCGCGCGTTTTCAGGAGTTGGGTCAGTTCGCCGCCGCTCGGAATTCCTGGCGTGACGTCCATGTGGAATTGAGCTTCGTTGGCGTATGCCTGCCTCCAGCAGCGGCGATGCTCCTCCAGCGGCTTGATCATGTTCTTGCTGCGGGCGTACAGCCTCATTTCGATTTCCAGCAGGCGCTTTAGATTGGCCTGCGTGGTCTCGTTCTTCGTCAGGCGGCGAAACTCGCAGACGGCATCAATGTCGTAGTGCTCGTCCGCGGTGAGCGGTGGCGTCACGGTGCCGAGACCGAACGACCCCTGGACGTGGACTTGGGGGTCATACTGCCGAATTGTCGACTCCGGTCGGTTGAGCCAGTCGCCCAGCGACTTGTAGCTCGTCTCCGCCTGTTCGTATCGACGCTCGGGAATCTCGAGTTCTTTGGCGAGGTCTTCGAGAACTTCGTCGGCCTCTGGGGTAATTGTCGGGCGCAAATGCACGTTCATGAAAAACTCCTGGTTAGCTGGCATGTTCAAGTTCATGGGCGAAAATGAAGCCGCCCAGCTTCTTGTTTTGGTCGTAGATATTGAGAGTGGGGTGCGCCTTCGGCTGCCAGGAGCGACCAGCCTCGATGGCGGCCGAAACTGGAACGGCGGGAAACACGTGCACGATCGTGTTCTCGCCATGGGCGACCTTGATGGCGTCCAGGGTTGTTCTGAAAAAACGCGCGAACTCGGCCAGATCGGCCTGGCTGCGCATGATATCGTTGTGGGCTCCGTCGGCCGCGATAGACCAGATCGTCGCATCGTCGCCGAGCACCGCGTGGACCCGCTCGTCTACGACGGGTGCGCTGATCTCCAACTTCAGAGCGACCTGGCCGGCCTGACTCGACGGCTGCAGGACGTTGAAGCGGAGAGGCGGAGCCTTTGGGTCCCACTTCCAGCCCTTGGGGCTGCGCAGCAACTGCCGGACGTCTGCAGTCGCGATGTCGGAGATCAGACGTCCTAGCTCGAACAGGAGAGGGATCGGCGCCAGTCCGAACACCGACAGGCGACGGATTTCCTGCCGCTCCATCCGCCCGCGGACTTTCTCGGCAAAGCCGGTCCGAAGGTTACGGACTTGGATGCGCCAGAAATCCGGTTCGTGATCCTGCAGATCGAGCGTCGCGAGATCGAGATCGATCCAACCGTCGTCAAGCGGATAGCGATCCGGGATCATCGACCATTTGAGATCTCCTTTGGCCACGGGGGATTCGTTGGTCCCGATCCTCGCAGCGTATCGGATGACATGGCTGCTCAGATCCTCGTCGATAGCTGTGACCGTCCGAATCCGGACTTCGTGGCGGCGCTTCATCGCCAGGAGGACATCGGCGGGATGCTCGGCGACCATCTCGCGATCGAAAACGCGGTGGTGGCGGTCGCAGACCAGCATCAGATTGTCGGGATCCTGGGCAAGTTTGGGTGACAGAACCGGATCACCCCGCGGCCCGGCCTCTGTGTCAGCAATGATGTGCCCAATATAAGCCGCGTTAGCGTCGGCAGCTCCCGACACCTCGTCGCCGATCAGCAGGGCATTGCATCCCGCATACTGACACCGTCCGGCAGCGCGGCCCCATACGATGTTCTTGACCTTGTCCGGTAGCGCCCGCCGGCGACCGCGGCGCGGCTCTGCTGGCACCTGATCTTCCATTTCGGGCTCTGCAACCAGACTCATGTTTTTACGTCTCAAGGTTGATTCACGATTCGTTCGACCTGGCATTTCGCGGCAAGCCTGAGCCCGCCGCGAACCTCTTGATTATCGCTAGGCGCTGACAGCGCCGAGTAGCGAACTTGCCCGAATAGGAACTTGCCTTTCAGGGGCGTACCCTTGGTCGACGCCGCAGGTACACAACATTGGCTTTCAGGTACCCAACTTTGGGTGTGGCACCAGCAGGGCGCTTCAAATTCTCAGCTGCACCCACTTGTGGCGCCGCACGTGTCGCACTTCTCACAGGTCCCGTTCCGCACCATCGTGAAATTCTGGCATTCGGAGCAGGAATTGCCGGTGTAGCCTTGCAGCAGTGACTTGGCGCGGCGGTCGGCGGCGAGTTTCTTCGCTTCGGCGGCTTCGTTCGCTGCCGCATCGGTGAACAGCGCCGCCGTGGCGTCCGAGGCTACCGAAGCAGAGCCCGCCGCTTCCTCGAAGGCGATGTCCTCGGCCAGTTCCTTGGCCCGCTCCTCATAGTCGCGCTTGTAGGCGATCGCCTCGTCGCTGGCCGGCTTCAGGGCCAGCACGTTGGAGCCGGAGAAGGCGGTGGGCGCCGAGCGGGCAGGGGCGCCGGTCGAGCCGCCGGCAAAGCCCTTCGGCTCGTTGCCGATCGCCCTCGACACCAGCTTCACCGGCGAACCGCGGGTCAGGCCCTTGGAAACGGCGTCGGTCTTGCCTTCGCTGATGCCGCGGCCAAGTGCGGTGTTGGAGAAGTCCGACTGGTCGACATGGGCGAGGTCGTTGCGGCCGAGATAGGAGATGGCCAGTTCGCGGAACACGTAGTCGAGGATCGACGTCGCGCTCTTGATGGCATCGTTGCCGATGACCATGCCGGCCGGCTCGAACTTGGTGAAGGTGAAGGCGTGCACATATTCGTCGAGCGGCACGCCGTATTGCAGGCCGAGCGAAATGGCGATGGCGAAGTTGTTGAGAAGGCCACGCAGCGTCGCGCCTTCCTTGTTCATGTCGATGAAGATCTCGCCGAGGCGGCCATCATCATATTCGCCGGTGCGCAGGAAGATGGTGTTGCCGCCGATCTTGGCCTTCTGCGTGTAACCCTTGCGGCGGCCGGGCAGCTTTTCCTGCTCGCGCGACACGCGCTCGATGATGCGCTCGACGATCCGCTCGGTGATCTGCGCCGCGCGCGCCGCCTGCGGGGACGCGATCAGCTGCTCGACGACTTCGTCCTCATCCTCCTCGCCATCGGCGAGCAGCGAGGCGTTGAGCGGCTGCGACAGCTTCGAGCCGTCGCGGTAGAGCGCGTTGGCCTTTAGCGCCAGCTTCCACGACAGCATGTAGGCGCCCTTGGCGTCCTCAACCGTCGCATCGTTGGGCATGTTGATGGTCTTGGAGATGGCGCCAGAGATGAAGGGCTGTGCGGCCGCCATCATCTGGATGTGGCTGTTGATCGACAGCGAGCGCTTGCCGATCTTGCCGCAGGGGCTGGCGCAGTCGAACACGGCGAGGTGTTCGGCCTTGAGGAAAGGCGCTCCTTCCAGCGTCATGGCACCGCAGACATGGATGTTGGCGGCCTCGATGTCCTTCCTGGAGAAGCCCATCGCCGGCAGCATCTCGAACGAGAAGTCGTTGAGCTGCTCGTCGGTGAACCCAAAAGTCTCCTTCACCCAGTCGGCGCCGAGCGTCCACTGGTTGAAGACGAACTTGATGTCGAAGGCTGACTTCAGCGCCGCATTGAGCGCGGCGATCTTGTCGTCGCTGAAACCCTTGGCCTTGAGCGAGCCGGGGTTGATGCCGGGCGCCTGGTTGAGATTGCCGTGGCCGACCGCATAGGCCTCGATCTCGGCGATCTGGCTCTCGGAATAGCCGAGCGTGCGCAGCGCTTCCGGCACGGCGCGGTTGATGATCTTGAAATAGCCGCCGCCGGCGAGCTTCTTGAACTTCACCAGCGCGAAGTCGGGCTCGATGCCGGTGGTGTCGCAATCCATGACCAGGCCGATCGTGCCGGTCGGCGCGATCACGGTTGCCTGCGCATTGCGGTAGCCATGCTTCTCGCCGAGCTCGATGGCGCGGTCCCAGGCGGCTTTCGCATGTTCGGCAAGCGCCTGCTGCTTGAGGTCGGAGGCGACCAGCGGCACCGGATTGACGGCGAGCTTCTCATAGCCGTCCTTGTCGCCATAGGCAGCGCGGCGATGGTTGCGCATGACGCGCAGCATGTTCTGGGCGTTGCGGTCATAGTCGGGGAAGGCGCCGAGTTCCGAGGCCATTTCCGCCGATGTCGAATAAGCCACACCAGTCATGATCGCGGTGAGCGCGGCGCAGATGGCGCGGCCCTCGTCGGAATCATAGGGAATGCCCGAGGTCATCAGCAGGCCGCCAATATTGGCGTAGCCGAGGCCGAGCGTGCGGTATTCGTAGGAGAGCTTGGCGATCTCCTTCGACGGGAACTGCGCCATCATCACCGAGATTTCCAGCACGATGGTCCACAGACGCACGGTATGCTCGTAGGCGGCGATGTCGATCGTGCCGTCGGCGTTGCGGTAGGGCAGCAGGTTGATCGAGGCGAGGTTGCAGGCCGTATCGTCGAGGAACATGTATTCCGAGCACGGATTGGAGGCCCGGATCGCACCGGCCGAAGCGCAGGTGTGCCAGTCGTTCATCGTCGTGTTGAAATGCAGGCCCGGATCCGCCGACGCCCAGGCGGCGTAGCCGATCTTTTCCCACAGGTCCCTGGCCTTCAGCGTCTTCAAGACCTTGCCGTCCTTGCGGGCGGTCAGGTGCCAGTCGGCATCGTCCTCGACGGCGCGCAGGAAATTGTCCTTCAGCGACACCGAATTGTTGGAGTTCTGGCCCGAAACGGTCAGATAGGCATCCGAATCCCAGTCGGTGTCGTAGGTCTTGAACGACATCGACGTGTAGCCCTGCTTGGCGAACTGGATGACGCGGTAGATGTAATTCTCCGGCACCGCCGACTTCTTGGCTGCCTTGATCTCGCGCTTCAGCGCCGTGTTGATGGCCGGATCGAAGCAGTCCTCGCCATTGCCTTCGCAATTGACGCAGGCCTTCATGATGGCTTCGAGATGCTTCTTGACGATCTTGGAGCCGGTCACCAGCGAGGCGACCTTCTGCTCTTCATTGACCTTCCAGTCGATGAATTCCTCGATATCGGGGTGGTCGGCGTCGACGATGACCATTTTCGCCGCGCGGCGCGTTGTGCCGCCCGACTTGATGGCGCCCGCGGCGCGGTCGCCGATCTTGAGGAAGCTCATCAGGCCGGACGAGCGGCCGCCGCCCGACAGCTTTTCGCCTTCGCCGCGCAGCAGCGAGAAGTTCGAACCGGTGCCCGAGCCATATTTGAACAGGCGCGCCTCGCGCACCCACAGATCCATGATGCCGCCCTCGTTGACGAGGTCGTCCTGCACGCCCTGGATGAAGCAGGCATGCGGCTGCGGGTGCTCGTAGGAGGACTTCGACTTGGTCAGCTTGCCGGTGAAGGGGTCGACATAGAAGTGGCCCTGGCTCGGACCGTCAATGCCGTATGCCCAGTGCAGCCCAGTGTTGAACCATTGCGGCGAATTCGGCGCGACGCGCTGGGTGGCCAGCATATAGGCGAGCTCGTCGCGGAAAGCGCGCGCGTCTTCCTCCGACTTGAAGTAGCCGCCCTTCCAGCCCCAGTAGGTCCAAGTGCCGGCCAGCCGGTCGAAGACCTGGCGGGCGTCGATCTCGGAACCGTAGCGCTCGGCTTCCGGCAGCTTGGCCAGTTCGGCTTCGTCGGCGACGGAGCGCCACAGGAACGAGGGGACGTCGTTCTCCTCGACCTTCTTCAGCCGCGCGGGCACGCCGGCCTTGCGGAAATATTTCTGCGCCAGGATATCGGCGGCGACCTGGGAGAACTGCGCCGGCACATCAATGTTGTCGAGGCGGAACACCACCGAGCCATCCGGATTCTTGATCTCGGAAAGCGCCTTGCGGAATTCGATCTCCGCATAAGCCGATTGCCCTTGCTTGGTGAAGCGACGCTCGATGCGCATTGGTCCGGTCCTTTTGTCTATATATAGCGCTTTTCCCCAGGGATTTCTCCCCCTGATGCGAAACGCGCATGTCCGCCGTCTGCCGGCGTTCGAAAACGGCCGGCTCTCCATTCCGCGATCTCCCCAGCACTTGCGGCCTGGGCTTCTCGTGAAGCCTCTGTCACAACGCGCCGGCGAACCCCGCGGGTCCCTCAAATCTGATTTTTTCGATTCCCTCACTCGAAGGAAATTCACACTATCTAGCGTCGAACCTACCTGCAAACACTAAATATAGTATTAACAGACAATTTATTCCAGTCCGACAATTCTCCCTTTCGTCGCCCCACCACCCACGATCCCAACGCTTCCGCCGGCCTCGTAAACGGGCGGAAATGCGGGCAAAAACGCACATAATCCGGGAAAAAGACCGGGCTCAGAACTTTCCGGTCGCGCTCTCAACAGGAGCACATGGCCTATAAAAGGCGACTCGTTTTGCGCCGTCAAGGATTCGTTTGCGTAGCTTTTGTGACCCCAACATCTTGTGTGTCACGCATGTGGATAACGGGGATAGAAATGCGCCGACGCGATTGCCGTTTCGAGCGGGAGATCTGCGGCCCTTGGCCGCCGGGAGGCGTCCGTCGTGCGCAAATCGGGCCGGCGTCGAACAACCTGTCGAGCCGATATGCCAGATATCAGCCGTAATGCAGCTTCGGCTTCGGCTCGGTGCCGGTGAACTGCACGCCGACCCGGTCGTTGCGGCGCCAGCGGACTTCGCAGCGATAGGCGACGCCGTCGAGCGGCACATAAAGCAGGAAACGATCGGGCACCCGCGCCCCGATCGGTATTTTCAATTCGGCGCCGCCCGCATGCTGGTTGCGCAGCATCACGGCAATTTCCGAGTTTTGAATCCCGGTGATGACGGTTCCACCCTTGAGCACGCGCGGACGGTGCTCGCGCTCGGGCTCGCCGGTATGTTGCTGAAGTGGGTCTACAGGATTCGCCATCGATCACGCCAGATTGCTCGGTTCTTAGCGAAGAAGGATTAGCAAACCTTTCATGCTCGACGCATCACAGGGTTGTGAATATGGAGAAGGCGGAGGTCCCTAGGAGAATCTGTGCGGGTCGGCGCAGAAATAGGCGATGATCTGGCAAAGGTCCGGCTCATTGATCATGCGCACGGCTTCGCTGGAATTGACCCATTTGCGGGTGCGGGAATGCTTTTCCTTCCAGTGGTCGGCGATCTTGTCGACGTGCAGCGGAAACACCAGCACCTCGCAAGGCACTTCTTCACCCGAAGCCAGAACCTTGGCATAGAAGTAGCGACCGGCTTCGAGACGCGAGACGGTTCCGCGCAATCCGGCTTCCTCGCCGGCCTCGCGCGCCGCCGCCTCGCAGAGCGGCTCCTTGGCTTCCGGCCAGCCCTTCGGCAACACCCAGCGGCCCGTGTCGCGGCTGGTGATCAGCATGATCTCGACGCCATTCCCGGTATCGCGCCAGGGCAGCGCGGCGACCTGCAGACGGCACGGCGCGGTGCCGAAGAGTCGCCGGACCCTTTCGGCCAGATGGTTATGCGTCGTTGGCCTTGTCAACATCGGAGAAGCTAGCCCCAGTCTCCAGAATCGTTTGCCGCCTTACGAATCTTACGGCGAATTCTGACCAATAAAAGTAAAAACTTTGATCGGGCTGGCCGATTCCCGCCAATAGAGGTCGATTTCACAGGATATCCTGCCCAGGGAGCCGTCCACGGAAGCAAATATTGTCGTCGGTGGCGACTTAGTTGGAAAAGGCGGCGTGTCGCGAATCAGCCGGCGTGGTCGTCGGCGATCGGCTTCTGGTAGGTGAAGCCCATGTCCCAGGGGAAATAGATCCAGGTATCCTGGCTGACCTCGGTGACGAAAGTATCGACCAGCGGCCGGCCCTTCGGCTTGGCGTAGACGGTGGCGAAATGCGCCTTGGGCATCATCGCGCGCACGATGCCGGCGGTCTTGCCGGTGTCGGTCAGGTCGTCGATGATCAGCACGCCGGCGCCGTCGTCAGCGAGCAGTGCCGGCGTAATCTCCTTCAGCACCTGCAACTGCCCTTGGCTGGTGTAGTCGTGGTAGGAGGCGACGCAGACCGTCTCAATGATGCGGATGCCGAGCTCGCGCGCGATGATCGCCGCCGGAACCAGCCCACCGCGTGTGATGCAGACGATCGCCTTCCATTGCCCCTTGTTGGCGCCGGAAAGCCGCCAGGAAAGCGCGCGGGCGTCACGATGGAACTGGTCCCACGAGACCGGGAAGGCTTTTTCGGGAAGGGACATTTTTCGCGCACTCCGCAGCACGCGAAGACCGCGTGCACAAAAACAGGGGAATGCGCGCGGAATTAACTGGAAAGCCTCGGCCTTGGCAAGGGCGGCTTACCGCGATGGCTGTGGACTTATCGCGACAGGAAGGCCGACACCTGTGACGTGCGCAGAACCGTGCGCGTCACTCCGCCGAACAGCAGCTGGCGCAGCCAGGAGTGGCTGTAGGCGCCAAGCACCAGCAGATCGGCGCCGGTTTCGGCGACCCGGTTCTGGATCATGTCGTCGACCGAGGTGCCGCCCGATTTCTGCACCGAGACGCTGACATTGGCGCCGTGGCGTGACAGCGCCGACGCGATTTCGGCGCCGGCGGCCTCCGGGGTTTCGTCGAACGTATCGGGCGGATCGATGACCAAAATGTCGGTCTTCTCGGCCTCGATGATGAAGGGCAGGGCGTCGAAGGCGGCGCGGGCGGCCTCCTTGCTGCCGTTCCAGGCGAGCAGCACGCGTTTGAACGTGGTGACCAGCGGACCCGCGCTCGGCACCACCAGCACCGGCCGGCCGGCGTCATAGACCAGCGTGTCGACATCGGCGCTCGGATCGCCGCCGGTTTCGCGCTGGGCGGCAATGATAAGATCGGCGGCGCGCACGCTCGAAATGCCGGTCAACGCGCTGTCGCCGGAGAAGCTCTCCAGGCTACGCCACTCGAAGGAGAGGCCGGAATCCTCGATGCGCCGGAGGAAGACGGCCTGCAGCTTGTCGGCCCGCTCCCGGTTCATGTCGGCCGAGACCTGCAGGAACTCGGTATCGGGAAAACCGGTCGCCGACGTGTAGGGCACCGGAAGCGCCTCTGCATGAATGCCGATCAGGTGGCTCTGGAAGCGGTTGGCGAGCGGAATGGCGCAGTCGAGCACGCGCTCGGCGTCCTGCTCGTTCTGCAGAATGGCAACGATGGTCCTGAAGCGCATGGTGACCCCTCGATCTGGCGAGTGTTCGAACTCGCGTGAAAGCAACGCCGGCGCGCCATGCTTTGTTCCGGCCAGAACCGGCTCAACTCGCCTTGGCGACGAAACCCGCCACCATTGCCTCGACATCGGCGCGCGCGGCGTCGAGGGCCTCCTGGCTGCGGGCGCGAACGACCAGTTCGGTCCAGAACTTGCCGTCGCCATACTTTGGATAGGAGCCGATGATCGTATCCGGATGCGCTTTCTGGATCTCACCCAACGGCCCGCCGACAAGGCCTTCGCCGAACGGACAGTGCACCGTCGCCGACAGCATCTTCGTGCCGGTCTTCAGCGTCGGCACGACGTTGTCGAGCATGGCCTGGAAGATCGAGGGCACGCCGGCCATGACGTGGACGTTGCCGATGCGAAAGCCGGGCGCTACCGACACCGGGTTGTCGATATGGTCGGCGCCGCGCGGCATCCGCGCCATGCGCTTGCGTGCCTCGGTGTATTCGATACCGCGCGCCGCATAGCTTGCCTCCAGCAGCGCATAGGCCTTGGCATCGTATTCGCAGGGCACGCCGAATGCCTTGGCAATCGATTCGGCGGTGATGTCGTCATGGGTCGGGCCGATGCCGCCCGTGGTGAACACATAGGTGTAGCGCGCACGCACGGCATTCACCGCCGCGACGATCTCCTCTTCCTCGTCGGGAACGATGCGCACCTCCTTCAGGTCGATGCCGACGGCCGTCATGATGTCGGCGAGGTGGCCGATGTTCTTGTCCTTGGTGCGGCCGGAGAGAATCTCATCGCCGATGACGAGCATGGCGGCGGTAACGATTTCGGTCATGGAGGGCTCCGGCAGGACGGGTCGCCTGAAATAGCGCGGCGCGTGGCTATCGGCAATGCCACCTCGGCGGTGAACGTCCGTGCCTGGACGATGCGAGGTTGCAGCATGACCGGATGCAGGTAAGCTCAAACCGGTTCTGGTCCGGGTGAACAATGCTGATATCGATCTTGTCGTGGCTGCTGGCCCTGCTGTTCCTGCTGGCGGTCCTGGGGATCGCCTGCCTGGTGCTGGCGACGCTATGGATCGCGGCGAAGGCGCAAAGGCTGGTGCCGCCGGTCGGAAAATTCATCGAGATCGACGGCAACCGCATCCATTATGTCGATGTCGGCGAGGGGCGGCCGATCGTCTTCCTGCATGGGCTTGGTGCGCAACTCCACCACTTCCGGCACACGCTGTTCGGACATTTCGGCCCGGGCTATCGGCTGATCGCGCTTGACCGTCCGGGATCGGGCTATTCGACGCGCGCGAACGGTGCCACCGGCCGTTTGCCTGAGCAGGCGGCCCTGGTTCGCCGCTTCATCGAAAAATTGGAGCTGGAAAGGCCGCTGGTGGTGGGCCACTCGCTGGGCGGCGCCGTCACGTTGACCCTGGCCGTGGAGCATCCCGAGGCAATTTCGGGCATCGTCTTGCTGGCACCGCTGACGCATCTCGAAAACAGGGCGCGGCAAAGATTTGACCTTCTCTATATCCCCTCGCGCCTGCAGCGCTCGATCATGGCCTATACCGTGGCGATACCCCTGAGCCTGCGCTATGCGCGGCCGACGATGGAATTCATCTTCGCGCCGCAGATCTTTCCCGCGGACTACATGGTTGACGGCGGCGGCTGGCTTGGGCTGCGGCCAGTCCATTTCCAGGCGACATCGGCCGATGTCGTGGCCGTCGAACAGGATCTCGGCCGCATCGAACAGCGCTATGGCGAGATTGTCATGCCTGCCGGCATCCTGTTCGGTACCGCCGACCGCGTCATCGACATCCGCATCCATGGCGAGCCGATGCAAGGCAAGATCGCAGGGCTCGACTTCGAACCCGTCGACGGCGTCGGCCATATGCCGCAGTTCGTCGAGCCCAAGCGGGTGATTGGCTTCATCGAGCGGATTGCCGCCCGCGCGTTTCCATCACCACAGCCTCACGACAATTTCAATGAACCAACCGGCTGACCGCCGGGTTTACCCCGTGTCGCACCCAAGGCGACCAAGACACGGAGTAATGCAATGTATAGGAAATTTCTTGCAGCATCGGTTCTGACGATCGGTCTCGCCACATCGGCGATGGCGCAATCGTCCGACGGCGCATATTCGAACCGTCACACCTGGTGGCCGTTCGGCAACGAAGAGTCCTCAGGCGTCGACCAGAACACGACCGGAAGCATCAATGGCGACCGCTCTGGGTTGGACAGCCTTGGCAATTCGGGTCCAGCCGGCCCGTGTGCCTACAGCACAGCGGGTCCTGATGCGAATGCTCAGGGCAATGTGAACGACCAGTATTGTGGCAAATAGTTCAGCCGCCGGGCAGCGGTCGACCGTAGGACATCGTCTCTCCCGGCGTCCGCGGTCGGCGCCCTGCCTCTTGTCTGCTGGCAAGTTCTCTTCTTGGAAAGTCTAGTCTGAAACCTCGGTCTGCGGCCGGTCCCGACCGTCGGCCAGTTCCTCGTGCCATTTGCCTTCGGCGTCCTCATACTGGATGCCGTCCGTCGCGCCTGCCACCTGCTGCTCGGCCGAGGCGATCTCGGCGGCGCGCAACGCATCCTGATGGGTGGGAAATGTCTCCGAGAAGGTCGAACCGACCTTGTAGGCCCAGCCGCCGTCATGCTCGACGATCTTGTAAGTCAGCTTCGCCATAAAAACCTCCGGTTGAAAGGTCCGCCTGCTCAATGCAGCCGGTCGTCGGATAGCCTGTCGTCGGGCACCAGCACTTCCGATTCCCTGGCGGCCTCGATCAATGCCCGTCGCGCTTCCGCTGTCGAACGATAACCTTCCAGCACTTTGAGGCAAGTGTCGAGGGCATCACGATGACGCGGGCCGCGATTGAGTGGCCAGACCGTCATGAGGCATTCCGCCGCTTCCTGGGTGCTGCGGATATGGCGATATTTGCCGACATGGCCGAGTTCGACCACGACCGGCGTTTCAAAAGGTTTGCTGTCCATCATGGCCGCAACGCAAAGCAGCCAATTTGGTTGCAAAAGAGGCCCGGAACCTGCGCCCAAAAGTCGCGTCGCGTTTTGCGAAGCGCTTTTTGGGTGACATGTTGGGTGACATGTTTCGGCGTCTTAGTAGCCGCAGTCGTTGCGCAGCCAGCGTGCGTTCGCCCAGCCGGTGGTCCCGCCGATTTCGACCTTGTACCAGTTGCCGCGCCGGTCGAAAATCTCGACGTGGTCTCCATTGAACAGCTGGCCGATCATCCGTGATGAGGAGTTGGGCCGTGTCCGCACGGCGAGAAAGCCGCTGCCGGTCGCCAGATTGTAGCGGCCGGACAGGCCGTGCACCGTCCCCTCGCAATATTGCGCCACGCTCGGCGTCGATGCGCCGAGCCAAAGGCCGGCGGCAGTCACAAGCATCGCAGCCGGCAAGAATGCCCTGAACGACATGATCTCCTCCCAAGCCCGGCCGCGCCGCCGCAGCCTCACCCAGCGTAACAGTTTGCCGCCGGATTTGAAGCGGGCTGGTGGCAAAACGGGCAGGGGGATCGCGCCTGTATCAGGAGGGCGGGCCGGTTCAGCCCGCCGCCTTCATCCAGTGCTCCATCGTCGTTACCGAGCGCGCGAGCTGCGGCGCCGGATGGATCTTTTCCTTGAATGTGGCGGCCGCGCGCCAGCCCCAGCGCGGATCGGCGAGGAAGGCGCGCGCCAGTGCGACCATGTCGGCACGGCCCTCGGCGATAACAGCCTCGGCCTGCTGGGGATCGTCGATCAGGCCAACCGCACGGGTCGGAATGCCGGCGCCCTTGCGCACGGCTTCCGCCAGATGCACCTGGTAGCCGGGACCGGTGGGCAATTTCTGCAACGGCGAATTGCCGCCGCTGGAGCAGCAGAGATAGGCGATACCCTCGGCCTTCAGGGCCTTCGCCACCTCGATCGCATCCTCGACGTCGAAGCCGCCGTCGACCCAGTCCTTCACCGACAGCCGCGCGCCGAGCATCAGCTTCGGCGCCGTCTTCTTCACCGCCCTGGCGATTTCGACGACGAGACGCATCCGGTTTTCCAGCGAGCCGCCCCAGCGGTCGGTGCGCTGGTTGGACAGCGGCGACAGGAACTGGAAGATCAGGTAGCCATGTGCTGCGTGCAGTTCGATGAAGTCGAAGCCGGCGCGTTCGGCCCGCCTGGCGGCTTGGGCGAACCGCTCGATGAGCTGCAGGATCTCTTCCTCATCGAGCGCGCGCGGCACGTTCCAGCCGGTGTCGTAGGCGATGGCCGAGGCCGAGACGGTCTGCCAGGGGTCTTCGTTCGGCTGCAGTGGCCCGCCGCCCTCCCAGGGCTTGCGGTTCGAGGCCTTGCGGCCGGCATGCGCAAGCTGCGTGCCGAATTTCGTGCCCGGCGCCGCGACGCGTCGTGCCGCATCCAGTGTGCGGCGCGCGGCGGCTTCGTTGTCGTCGGAGTAAAGTCCGAGGCAACCATGGGTGATGCGCCCGCGCCGCTCGACATCGGTCATCTCCACCGTGACCATTCCGGCGCCGGACATGGCCAGGTTCATCCAGTGGTAAAGATGCCAGTCGCTGGCCGAGCCGTCCTCGGCGGAATACTGGCACATCGGCGCCACGGCGATGCGGTTGGGGAAGGTGAGGCCGTCGAGGGTGATCGGCTGGAAAAGCGATGCAGTCATGAAGAGGGCTCCGGGAGAGGGAACACTATCTAGGCAATGGAACTCTCCCATACCACACACGAGAGAGTGAAACGCTGGACCATCGCTGCCCCAATTGCGCCGGCGCCGGTTCGCGGCTACGCCTGCGCCCGGCGGCAAATACCGAGGTATCCAATGGAAGATCGTATTCGTATCCGTTCGGAAGAGGTTCTTTCCGACGACTGGGCGGTGCTGAAAAAGACCGTGCTCGACTATCGCCGGCGCGACGGGCAGTGGGAGACGCAGATCCGCCAGACCTATGATCGCGGCGATGGCGCGGTGATCCTGCCCTACGACCCCCAACGTTCGACGGTGCTTCTGGTGCGCCAGTTCCGCTATCCCGCCTACGTCACCGGCCATCGCGAACCGCTGATCGAGGCCTGTGCCGGGCTGCTCGACGAAAACGACCCCGAGACCGCCATCCGCAAGGAGGCGGAGGAAGAACTCGGCTACCGGCTGAAGGACGTGGAGCGGTTGTTTTCGCCTTATATGAGCCCGGGCAGCGTGACCGAGCGGCTGTGGTTCTTCGTTGCCCGCTATTCGCCCGCCGACCGCATCTCCGCCGGCGGCGGCGCGCCGGAGGAGGGCGAGGACATCGAGGTCCTGGAAATGCCGCTCGACGAAGCGCTGGCCGGCATCGCCGACGGCCGCATCGTCGATGCCAAGACGATTATCCTGATCCAGCATCTGAAGCTGAACCCGATGAAGGCTTGACCGACGTTCCCGCATGAGTTGGCTCCATCCTCGCATCGCGGAACCAAAGCGATCAGCGGCGGTTTAACTCTCGAAGGGACCGCAACGGAAGCGGAACAATGGTTGAGCTTTTCAATATGGAACTGGCCAAGGCCAGACAGCGCGTCAACCGAGCGGAACGCGCTCTGGAACGCGCGCAAGAAATGCTGGAGGAGGACTGCGGCGTGGGAATCAATATCGCGCTTTGCAGCCGGATCAGGACCGCGCAGCGGCGGCTGATCGAGGCCAGGGAGCGCCTGACAAAGATTGATCCGCCAATAATTTTTGGCGGTTCCCCATGATGATGATGGCGACATTTCACCACGAAACCGCGAGAGGCGGTGAGGTATATCGCGCTGCCAGGTTCGCGCTCCTGACGCAGCGAATTGTCCAGGATATCAAACGCACCGATGCCGCGGCGGAGAAAGTCGAGCGAGCGCTGACCAAGTTGGCCGAAGCAAATGCTCTCGATGAACCTCGTACAGGATCACCCGGTCCGCGCCGTCCCGGCTAGGCTCCGCCTCACGCGCCGTCGGCGTCAGGCTGGGGCATTACGATATCATGGAGGCCAAAAACGCCTCGGGGCATGGTATATTAGCAATATACGATATATTAATGGCTATAATGCAGCCTTTGGCACAGGGATGGAATACCTCCCATCGACGTTCCGACATGCGCCCTGGAGCGCCGGAACGCTAGACCAATGCGGAGTAAAACGCATGAGTGTCGGCGCCGCTCTCGAACAATTACTGCGGCTGATTTATCGCCGGGCCATGAAACTGGCGATACTGCCGGAGGATGAAAGGGATTCCCATTACGATCACATCCGTCTGTCATGTTGCGCGGCCGCCGAGCACATTGGGC
This sequence comes from Mesorhizobium sp. B2-4-19, assembly GCF_006441315.1. Lineage (NCBI taxonomy): Bacteria > Pseudomonadati > Pseudomonadota > Alphaproteobacteria > Hyphomicrobiales > Phyllobacteriaceae > Mesorhizobium > Mesorhizobium sp. B2-4-19. The sequence continues at coordinate 26,166 of NZ_VFUV01000021.1, forward strand.
AAGATCCCGACAGGGCAGCCATCACGGCAAACGATATGGTTGAGTTTGTTCGCGCGCTGGTCGGAATCATCGAGGTAGGCTCTGGGCCATGAGCCAAGCGCCGATCAGCGGCCGCCGGTGCCACATTCTGGCGGCCAAGAGGGTGGCGCTAGGCGCATCTAGCAAACAGGGGAGACGCCGCCTTGGAGCAGCGGGAACGAGGCGCTAACGCTCGTGCTGTACGACGTAGCTGCTGGTGATGGCGTCGTCGCCCAGCCCGCGGGTCACAAAAACCCTTGTATAGCCGACCGGCAAGCCATCTGTGACGGTCGTATCGACGAGGCGACACCGGCCAACGGTTTCGCCGTTCGGAGCGCTTGCCAGCCTATCCTTCAGCGAAGCCATGCATAAGTCGAGCGACGCATACCTGCTTGGCGCCATATCGACGGGTTTGCAGACAGAACCCTCAACCGGGCTGCACTGGAGCAAAACCATCACTGCCGCGGTTGCCGGATCCATTTTCAAAAATCTCCCGCGTTTTAACGACCCTCAACGCGGAAAAGCATCCTTTGTTTCGCTTTGAGGAAAAAACGAATGCGGATGGCCGTTCTCGATACGGTTGCCCGGAAGAGGACGAGGACATCGAGGTCCTGGACAATGCCGCTTCACGAAGCCGGCCGGCATAGCTGACGACCGCATCGTCGATGCCAAGGCGATTATCCCGGTCCAGCGTCTGAAGCTGAACCCGATGTAGACCTGGCCGCTCGAAGCTGGCCGAGCATTTGCCTTACGAACTGTGCCGCGGACAGGCCGGCACGTCCATTTCGCGGATGAAGTTGCGCAAGGCTTCCATGTCCCGGGACAGAGGCCGATCGTCGGAATAGTGTGCGATATTGTCCCGGACCATTTGGTAGATGGTGTCGGTACCAGGCGCACGTGCACCGCGCACGGCCAGAAAATCATGGGCCTGCGCGGCTGCCATCAGCTCGATCGCCAGAATGTATTCGGCGTTGTCGATAACCGCCAGCAGCTTGTTGGCTGCGACGGTTGGATGAGCAAGAAAATCCTCTTGCAGGCCGGATGTGACGCCGCCGTCGGTCGCCGCCGGGGCAGCCAAACGCCGATTGACGTTGCTGAGCGATGTGGCCGTGTATTGGGCGATCATGAAGCCGGAATTGGCTCCGTCCTCATCGGCGAGGAAGGCCGGCAAATTGTTGACAAGTGGATTGACGAGACGATCGATCCGCCGCTCGCTCATTCCAGCCACCTGAGCCAAGGCGATGGTCAGGCCGTCAGCAGCCTGCCCGAGGGCGGGCGCTACCGCATGCGCCTCCGAAACGACCTGAGGATCGTTCAAAGACCCGAATACCGCCGGATTGTCGGTGACGGCAGCCAGTTCGCGGTCGACAAGCTCGGCGGACCGGTCCAGCACCTCCCGGGCGGCGCCGTGAACATGCGGCACGGCGCGAAGACTGAGTGCGTCTTGCGTGCGACTGCCGTGTGCCAGCGCGATAAGTTCGCTGCCATGAAGCCAGCCACGCAGCGATTTGCCCACGCCCTGAATGCCGGGTGAGGGCCTCATCGCCAGGATTGCCTCGCCGAAAGCCGGCATTTGCGCGCCTGCGGCTTCAAGTGTCAAAGCCGCCGCCGCATCAGCCCATCCCAACAAACGCTCGGCGCGCAGCACGGCGATGCTTGTCAGGCCTGTAGCGCATGCGGTGCCGTTGACGAGGCTCAAGCCCTCCTTGGCGCCAAGCTCCAATGGCTCCAGACCCATTTCAGCCAGGGCCTCGAGCCCGCTCATGGAGCGGCCCGCCACGGTTGCATTGCCTTCGCCGATCAGGACCAGTGCTACATGCGCGTTGTGCGTCAAATACCCGGCCGATCCCCGGGACGGCACGTCGGGAACGCAGTCGCGCTCGATGAAGGTGAGCAGATTGCGGACGATCGCAGGGCTCACGCCCGAATGGCCGTGCGCGAAATTTGCCACTTGAGCGGCAATGATGGCGCGCACGCCGCGTCTCGGCACGAGGTCGCCTACGCCGCAGGCGTGACTGCGAACGATATTGCGCGACAGTTTCTTTTGCAGGGCAGACGCCACGACCTTGCTTGACAAGGCGCCGACCCCGGTGTTGACGCCATAGGCGCGGATGCCTTTTTCGACGATGGCCGCTACGATCTGGTTCGCGAAGGCGATCCTCTCCCACGCTGCCCCGCTAAGCGCCAGGGATTCGCCTTCGCTCACCCGCGCGATGTCGCGCCAGCTGGCATTTCTATCTATCGTTATTGTCATTGCCCGTTCCGAATAGCTTTGCGAATGCGCAGGCGGCTGTCGGCCCGCTCGAAAGGCGGCGTGAGAACCGCTGCTTCGGCACCGTACCGCCCAATCACAGGCATAATGGCGATGGAATTGCCGGCTGATGCGACTGTAGCGACGTCGTCGGCAATAAAGACATGCCGCCTGCGATCCGGCGCTGGAAATCCGGCGCCCCGTTTGAAATCACTTTGAGGATGACGTCGAAAACTTATCGGATCGGCAGCTCACGCGGCATATGCGGCGGCTAGCCCGTGCGGGCAGTTTGACAGAGCCGAGCTTTGGGTGGTGCGGACGACGGGAATCGAACCCGTACGATCAGAGATCGAGGGATTTTAAGTCCCTTGCGTCTACCAATTCCGCCACGTCCGCAGGCCCGCTCTTTTCAGATGCCAGACAGAGGCCGTCAAGTCGTGTTCTTGGCCATCCTCAACACACACCCCAGAGGAGCGGGCGCGGCGATACTGGTGTGATCGCGGAATTTGGCGCGGGGCGCGCAATGGGTAGGGTGTTTGCACGGCGGACTTGATCCGCCGAGGCCGGCGTCTACCAGGCCCAACCCATTCCCCCGCCCACTGGGGGCGCCGGCCGCCCCTCATCGACTTTGCTGATCACGTCACAGCCGTCGCTCGCCGATCGAGGCTCAGAACTTGTAGCTGAGATTGATGCCAACGGTGTTCAGTTTGGTATCCTGGTCGCGGCCGACGAAGTCGCTGGACCCGTCATAGTGCTCGGAACCGAAATCGTAGTAGCGATACTGGGCGCCGACGACGAATTTGTCGGTCAGCGCGTAGTCGACGCCGGCGCCCACGGTCCAGCCGACATTCGTGCCTGTCTCGGAGAAGGCGGAGCCTGCTGATTGCGAGGTTTCGATGCCGGCGAAGGCGATGCCGCCTATGCCGTAGACCAGCACACGATCCATAGCGTATCCGGCCTTGGCGTTGACCGATCCGAACCATTTGATGTCGGCGCCGAAATTGTTTCCGGGTTCGACTTCCGCCGTGCCGTCGACCGAGGAATAGTTGAGGTCAGCCTCAGCGCCGATCACCGCCTGGTCGAACTGCCATAGCCCGGCGACGTGCCCGCCGATGAAACCGCCGTTTATTTCGGGCGAGACCGAAAACGGCCCGCCTTCCGTTCCTGAGATGTCGGACTGGCCCCAGCCATAGCCCGCCTGCAGGCCGGCATAGTATCCTGTCCAGTCGAAGCCGGGCGCCGTCATCGGCACATCGACTGTCGGGTCGGCTGCAAAAGCCGGCATCGACAGGACGGCAAGCAGACCGGCACTTGCGACGACAAGGCGATACATTCGAACTCCCCGGATGAAGAGCCGGAAAAATCTTGAGAGCCAAGGTAGACCGATTTACGCCAAAACGGAATCCTGTTTCTGGCTGCGGCCGTGTGTCGCTCGCCGAGGCACAGGCTTTAAGCCGAGGACAGCCAGCATTGCCGGGGGAATGTCAGCATGCAAAATGGCCGTCTTGCAGGGAAAAATCCTGATGAACAGCCTATCGCTGGAACGGCCATCATACTGTTCACCCGCGGTCTCGCCATGGCCGAGCCATTGACGCTCGCCATCGCCAAGGCAGCGGTCGTATCCGATCAAGCGTCGGGACAGCGGGCGCTCAACCTGAAGATGACACCGGACAGCGCGAAGGCGTTCGGCGACTTCACCAGGGCGAATGTCAGGAAGGTGGTCGACCTCAGCGTCGACGGTGCCGTGGTGGCGTCGCCGCGCCTGGTCGAACCCATCCTCGGCGGGGAGGTAATGCTCAGCGGCACCTTCGCCCCGGGCGAACTCCAGCGCCTGGCGGAACGGATTTCGGCCGGCGGTGCGAAAGTCACGGTCGAGGTCACGGCTGAACAGCCTTTGTGAAGGCTGGACGGGCCGGTCCGCCGTTTGGCGCTGGTCAAAACCAGGCAGGCTTGGCACAGTCGCCCAAACAGGAGTCCCTTCATGGCAAAGAAGCCGGCGGCGCATGCGACGAAACCAAAACCCTGGACCGAGATGGCGACGCATCTGGTCGACGTCGCCATGGGCCGCAAGCCCGCCGATCTCGTCATCCGCAACGGCCGCTGGGTCAACGTTCACTCCGGCGAGATCATCGCCGGCACCGACATCGCCATTGCCGGCGGCCGCTTTGCCTATTGCGGGCCGAATGCCAGCCACGCCATCGGCCAGGGCACCAAGGTGGTCGATGCCGGCGGGCGCTATCTGGTGCCCGGCCTCTGCGACGCGCACATGCATGTCGAGAGTGGCATGGTGACCGTGACCGAGTTCTGCCGTGCCGTCATCCCGCACGGCACCACGTCGATGTTCATCGATCCGCACGAGATCGCCAATGTGCTGGGCTTGCCGGGCGTGCGGCTGATGCATGACGAGGCGGTGGCGATGCCCATCAACGTGCATGTGCAGATGCCGTCCTGCGTGCCGTCGGCACCGGGGCTGGAGCATGCCGGCGCCGAGCTGACGGTTGCCGATGTTGCCGAGGCCATGAGCTGGGAAAACATCATCGGCCTCGGCGAAGTGATGAATTTTCCAGGCGTCGCCGCTAACGATCCCGTCATGTCGGGCGAGATCGCCGCGACGGTAAAGGCTGGCAAGACGGTTGGCGGCCACTATGCCTCGCGCGACCTTGGCTTGCCGTTCCACGGCTATGTCGCCGGCGGACCCGAGGACGACCACGAAGGCACGCGCGCGGAAGATGCCATCGCTCGTGTTCGCCAGGGCATGAAGGCGATGCTGCGGCTGGGCTCGGCCTGGTACGATGTCGCCTCGCAGATCAAGGCGGTGACCGAAGGCGGCATCGATCCGCGCAACTTCATCCTGTGCACCGACGACAGCCATTCCGGCACGCTGGTGCATGACGGCCACATGGACCGGGTGGTGCGCCACGCCATCCAACAGGGGCTGAAGCCGGTGACGGCGATCCAGATGGCGACGATCAACACTGCCCAGCATTTCAGGCTGGAACGCGAAATCGGTTCGATCGCGCCGGGACGGCTGGCCGACCTGCTGATTGTCTCCGACCTCGCCGCAATGACCATCGATGAGGTTTTTGCGCGCGGTGTCAGGCTGGCCAAGGGTGGCAAGCTCGACATCGACATTCCGGCCCATGATTACCCGAAGACGGCGAAGAACACCGTCAAGTTGGGCAAGAAGCTCAGGGCTGGCGATTTCGACATCACGGCTCCCAAGGGCGCCAACGAGGTGCGGGTGCGCGTCATCGGCGTCATCGAGAACCAGGCGCCGACGCGGGCGCTGGAGGCCGATCTGCCGGTCGAGGACGGGCTGGTCGCCATGGACCGCCGCAACGACGTCTGCCAGATCGCGCTGGTCGAGCGGCACAGGGGCACGGGCGGTGTCACCAACGCCTTCGTCTCCGGCTTCGGCTATATGGGCGATTGCGCCATGGCCTCGAGCGTGGCGCATGATGCCCATCACATCATCTGCGTCGGCACCAACAAGCAGGACATGGCCCTGGCGGTCAACCGGCTGGGCCAAGTCGGCGGTGGTGTCGTGCTGTTCTCCAAGGGCAAGGAACTGGCACTCGTCGAAATGCCGATCGCGGGCCTGATGTCGGACGAGCGCGCCGAGATCGTCGCCGCCAAGGCCGAGAAACTGACAGAGGCGATGCGCAAGATGGGCTGTTCGCTGAACAACGCCTACATGCAGCACTCGCTGCTGGCGCTGGTGGTCATTCCGGAATTGAGGATTTCCGACGTCGGCCTGATCGACGTGACGACGTTCCAGAAGGTCGACCTGTTTGTATAATTTTGTATAAATCTTCTCGGAATATGCGAGCCTACCGTAACTCTTGGAGATTTTTGTAAGCGAAATTAGAAGAGGTAATTCTCAACGAGAGATCCCACGATCCCAACGATAATAGAGCCAAGGAAGGCAATATAAGCGTACAAATCATTTTTATTTTCTATATTTCGCCACCGCTGCGTATTCTTATCGAGAAGATTGAAATAGACTAGAATGGCAACGCTGGTTCCGCCAAGTATCCACATCGAGTACGGCATGACATAAAATCCTTCACCCGCCGGTGACGATGGTCAGCACCTTGAACGGCGTGGTTATGACGACCTCGGCGACCGAACCGACGGCCTTGCCGAGGCCCTGGCCGAGATTGTTGAGCTGCGCCGGGTCGGGTTCGTCGGAGCCTAGGCCAGCAGGGGTGCGCAGGCGATCGCCGAGCAACTGCACCAGGATGGGATTGTCGGCGAATTTCGCGTGGTTGAGACCACCGTCGCCGCCCTTGATCTTTGTCAGGTCGACCACGGACACGCCGTAGCTGGCGAGATCGGCCGCATTGCCGTAGTCGCCGACACGCGGCTTGTCGCCGGAGATAAGTGAAGACAATTTGAGCGCACGGTCATCGCCGGACAGCAGCACGGCAAACGGCTTGTTTGGCTTGCCGTATCGGATCATCTGCTTTTTGAACACGTCGACATCGATGTCGGGCGAAGCCAGGACGACATAGCCGAGTTTGCCGCCGAGATCGCGGTCGCCCGTGATGGCGAGTTGGCGCAGCGCCTCCATGGTCAGCCAGGTTCCCATCGAATGGGCGATGATGTCGATGCTCTTGACCCGTGTCTTGGCGAGCATTCTGAGCGTCGCCTCGAGATCGTCGCGGGCGGCGTTGGCGCTGTCCTTGTCGTAGATATAGCCCGTCGTCTTGGCGCTCGACGCCCATGAGAACAGTACCGGCGTGCCGGGATATTTCGTGTCGTGGGCGATCTGTGTCAGCCGGTAGATGCCGTCGTCGAAGCCATTGTTGAAGCCGTGCACGAACACCAATGCGCGATCGCCGCGCACGGCAATGTCAGCGCCGACCGCCTTGGCGAATTGCGAGGCATCGCCATAGTGGACGACATTGGTGGCGGTGAATTGCTTTGCCGGGTTCGAGTTGGCTGAGCCCTTGGCCCGCTCGATGGCGCCGATCTGGTGGACCTTCGGCACGGTGACGTCGACACGGGCGTAGCTGGTGGTCAACGAGCGATCGCCGTCGAACACCTGCCGCGGATCCTTGGTCGCCTGCCGGCGGGTGGTGGCGACGAAAATTTGGTGCGCGGCCGCGATGTCGGAGGCTGGCACGGACACAGTCGTCTTGTTGAGCAGGTCATGCGTGTTCTGGCCGGCACAGCCGGCAAGGGCGAGCGTCAACGCCACGACGAAACTGTTCAAGCGCAAGCTCAAGCGCCGGCTCCCATCAAGGGGTACGTCAAAAGCATGACGTCACCGCTATTCCGATAGGGCCAGAGACCGGCGCGGTCCAGTTCAAAGTGGCCCGATACCTCGTGAATGGTGAACAGGCACGGCGAAATTCGCGCCGCCGCATCTACTGCCCGAGCAGGCTGATGCGGTCGGTCACGTCCCGGTCGCTGGCAAAACCGTCATCTTCGCGCAGCCGCTGGCCGATCATCTTCACCAAGGCCGGATTGTCGGCGAATTTCGTATGGTTGAAGCTGTCGCTGCCCTTGACCTTGGAGAGATCGACCACCGTCACGCCGTAGGAGGCAAGATCGGCGGCATCCTTGTAATCGCCGACGCGTGGCCGTGAACCGGCGATCAGACCGGAAAGCCTCAGCGCGCGGTCGTCGTCGGACAACAGCAGGATGAACGGCTTGTCGGGCTTGCCATAGCGGCGCATCTGGCTCTTGAACACGTCGACATCGATGTCGGGCGACGCGAGCACCACGTCACCGAGCTTGCCGCCAAGATTGCGGTCGCCGCTGATGGCCATCTGGCGCAGGGTTTCCATTGTCACCCAAGTTCCCATCGAATGCGCGACAATGTCGATGCGGCGCGCGCCGGACTGCTGCAGCATGCGCAATGTCACTTCGAGCTGGTCGCGTGCGGCGCTGGCACTTTCCTTGTCATAGACATAGTCGGTGGTCTTGGCGCCCGATGCCCAGGAAAACAGCATCGGCGTGCCCGGATAGCCGGAATCGTGGACGATCTGGGTGAGGCGGTAGACCGCATCGTCGAAACCGGTGTTGTAGCCGTGCACGAAGACCATGACGCGGCCGCCGCGCGCCGCGATATCGGCGTTGAGCGCGCTGGAGAATTTCGGCTGTGTGTCGTAGCCGACAACCTCGGAGGCCATGAAATACTTGGCCGGGTCATCCGACTTGCCGCGGGAGCGCCGTTCGATCTGGCCGGTCGTGTGGACCCCCGGAACAGTGACGTTGACGCGGGCATAATTCAGCGTCGCCGAGCGCTCGCCGTCGAAAACCTTGTTGGGATCGTCGGATTTCTTGCGTGTCGTGGTGATGAAGATCGAGTGGTTGCCGGCGATATCCGTCACCGGCGCGGCGACGATGGCGCTGCCAAGCAATTCCTGCGTTTGCGGGCCGGCGCAGCCGGCGACGAGCAAGGCGAGACAAACAGTAACGATCTTCTTCAAAGGCACGCCTGAAATTTCCACTCCGGCCAAAAGGCCCATCTACCCCCGCGACACCTCCCGGACAGGGAGAGTGCGGCAGAACTAAGTCGTGTCCAGCCGAAATGTGGTCAGCGGCTGGCTACGGCCAGCGTACTGTTGCGCGAAAGCCAAAGTGGCGGAGGAAAAGCCGGGATAAGGGCAGCCTCCTCCAGCTTGAGGCGGATGCCCGGATACGTCGGCCGCGAAGACTCGCGTCGCTTCGATTTCGCGACCAGTCGATACAACGGCATGAACAAATGGGTACAAGCGCTTGCGAATATTATACGAATTTTGGCTGAAGAGAGCTGCGAACGACCGGACAATGGCGTTGCGGGACCGGATATGCCATAGGCAGGACCGGCTGCGAGAGATCAGCGTGCAATAAACAGCCGCTGTGCGGCCAGGTTGATGACAGGGGTCCGCACGGACATGCGGCACAAGGTGGCTTTCCGATGAGCAGTTTTTCCTCCCGCGTCGCCGCCGCGGCCGCCGCGATCCGCCAGATCTTTCCGGAAACGCCGCTGCAGGAAAATGACTACCTGTCGAAGAGGACCGGCGCCCGGGTGCTGCTGAAGCGCGAGGATCTGAGCCCGGTGCGCTCCTACAAGATCCGTGGCGCCTTCAACTTCTTCCGCAAGGCGCTGGCCGCCGGCAACCAGGCCGAACTGTTCGTCTGCGCGTCGGCCGGCAACCATGCCCAGGGTTTTGCCTTCGTCTGCCGCCATTTCGGCAAAAAGGGCGTGGTGTTCATGCCGGTGACGACACCGCAGCAGAAAATCGACAAGACCAGGCTGTTCGGCGGCGATTTCGTCGAGATCAGGCTGGTCGGCGACTTTTTCGACGACTGCTATCGCGCCGCCTTCGAATTCACCGAAAGCTCGGGCGCCCACATGGTGCCCCCCTTCGACCACAAGGACATTATCGAGGGTCAGGCGACGGTCGCCTATGAGATCGCGGACCAGATGCCGGGCGCGCACATGCCCGACATCATCATGCTGCCCGTCGGCGGCGGCGGGCTCGCTGCCGGCGTGACGCATTATTTCGCCGACCAAGGCCGCGAGGCGCGTTTCGTCTTTTGCGAGCCGGCCGGCGCGCCGAGCCTGCATGACAGCCTTGCTGCGGGAAAACGGCTGAAGCTCGCCAAGGTCGACAACTTCGTCGATGGCGCGGCGGTAGCCGAGATCGGCCGCGAACCCTTGCGGTATCTCAAGGAATTCGCCGCCGACACGGTGCGGCTGATCCCGGAAAACCGGCTCTGCGCGACCATGATCGAGATGCTCAATGTCGAAGGCGTCGTGCTTGAGCCGGCCGGCGCCTTGGCCATCGATGCGTTGAAGGATTTTTCCAGAAAGGAGATCCGCGGCAAGACCATTGTCGCCGTGGTTTCGGGCGGCAATTTCGATTTCGAGCGGCTGCCTGATGTCAAGGAACGGGCGCTGCGCTTCGAAGGCCTGAAGAAATACTTCATCATCCGCTTCCCGCAGCGGCCGGGCGCACTGCGCGACTTCCTCGAAATGCTGGGTCCGGACGACGACATCGCCCGCTTCGAGTATCTGAAGAAGTCGGCGCGCAATTTCGGCTCGGTGCTGATCGGCATCGAAACCAAGGACCGCCGCAATTTCGACCTGCTGAAGGCAAATTTCGAGGCCGAGGGGGTCCAGTATCAGGACATCACCGACAACGAGACATTGGCGGGCTTCATCATATGAGCGCAAAGGTCTTCATCGCCCTGTTTTCCGGCATCAATGTCGGCGGCAACCGCATCGTCAAGATGGCGGAGCTGCGCTCGTTCTTCGAGGATCTCGGCTTTTCCGACGTCGGCACCTATGTGCAGAGCGGCAATGTCGTGTTCCGGGCCGGCAAGGGCGACGCGGCCGCGCTGGCCAGACAAATCTCACCGGCGTTCGAGAAGAAATGGGGTTTTCATTCGCGCGTCATGGTGCGCGATCTCTCCTGGTTGGAACGGCTGGTGAGCGAAAATCCCTATCCGGAAGCGGCCGCCGACCACACGAAGCTCCACGCCTATGCGCTGGAGCGTGAGCCGACCGCCGAAGAGGTGGCGCGGCTGGCTGAGAAATGCACCGGGCCCGAGCGCTTCGAAGTCAAGGGAGACGTGCTCTACCTCAGCGCCCCGGACGGGCTCGGCAAGTCAGTCTTCGCCAACCTCATTCCGCGTGTTCTGAAGGTGCCGGGCACCGCGCGCAACTGGCGCTCGGTGCTGGCGCTGCTGGAGATGGCCGGCCGGACCGGCGGGAAAGCATGACCCCGAAAAGTGGGTACTGGTTTTCAGGGTCATGCTCAAACAAACACCTACGCTGCCGTCGCCGGCTTCCAGTCGAAGGTCAGTTCTTCGCGGAAGGCAAAGCGCTTGATGTGGTCGGCCACGACACTTTCCAGGCGCTCGAGCGATCCCGCTTCGTCGGTTGACACCACGATGTGCAACGCTGCCGTGTCCGCATCCATGACGGTACGGCCGAGCGACAGATCGATCGTGCCATGGGTGGGGTCGAATTCGACGGGAAATTTGTGCGCCCAGTGCTTGCACAGCTGCTGCAGATAGCGGCTGGCATGTTCGGTGGCGACATCGGCGCGGCTGGTCGGCATGAGTGAACTCTCCGGAAGGGCAGGCGCCCATTACTTGACATGGCGCCAGACCTGTCAGGCTGGTGCCATGTTCGGGTAGATAGGTGCCCTCGTGAAAAACGCCAAAGGCGGCCGGGCAACTTCCGCCCGGTGCCAACGCCTACCAGCTTCCGGTGTTGGCCATCGAAGCCCAGGGTTCGGCCTTGGCTTTCGCCGGGCCCTTCTGCAGAAGCTCGATCGAAATGCCGTCCGGCGACCTGATGAACGCCATGTTGCCGTCGCGCGGCGGCCGGTTGATGGTGACGCCATTGTCCATCAGATGCTGGCAGGTGGCGTAGATGTCATCGACCTCATAGGCGAGGTGGCCGAAATTGCGCCCGCCCTTGTAGTCTTCCGGATCCCAGTTGTAGGTGAGTTCAATCAGCGGCGCCTTGTTTTTGATGCCGCTCTGCTCATCTTCGGAGGCTGCGAGGAAGATCAGCGTGAAGCGGCCCTGCTCGTTTTCGTAGCGGCGAACTTCCTTCAGCCCGAGCTTGTTGCAGTAGAAATCGAGCGAGGCATCGACGTCGGCAACGCGGACCATGGTGTGCAGATAGCGCATGAGTTTTCCTCGATCTGTTGGGATGCGGCGCAACATAGGGTCGGCCCGGCGAAAGGGCAATCTCCCGCGGCCGGCGAGGCCGGCAAAGAACAAATCCGGTATTCCCGCAATGAACCGTGAAAAAAGGCAGGGAAGGTCTTGCACACACCGGAAGCCGCGGTGTTAATCTGCTGTCAAGAATCAGTTGCGGTGTTCTTGAAAAAAGGGGGCATTCTTATGGGGGAAAAGGCCTCTTTGACGGGGCGGGCCGGAACCCTTGGCGACGCCTTGAAGCGCGACGAAGGCGGCGACGCCGCCGACTTGACCGAAATTGCCGGCGCCATCAAGTGGTTCGATGTGGCCAAGGGTTATGGGTTCATCCTGCCCGATGACGGTGTCTCGGGCGATATCCTCCTCCATGTGACATGTCTTCGACGGGACGGTTTCCAGACTGCCCTGGAAGGCGCGCGCGTGGTCTGCCTTGTCAAGCAGGGCGATCGCGGGCTGCAGGCCTTTCGTGTGCTTTCCATGGATGTCACCACCGCCGTCCACCCCGCGGAAATGCAGGAACAGCGCACCCATGTCGCGGTGACGCCGGAGAGCGGGCTCGAACGCGCTTTGGTCAAGTGGTTCAACCGCACCAAGGGCTTCGGCTTCCTGACTCGCGGCGAAGGCACCGAGGACATTTTCGTCCATATGGAGACCTTGCGCCGCTATGGCATCACCGAGCTTCGGCCGGGGCAGGTCGTGCTTGTCCGTTTCGGCCGCGGTGACAAAGGCCTTATGGCCGCCGAAATTCACCCCGATATGGGCACCTTGCCGGTTTCGCACTAGGACGATTTCGGCCGAGGATCTTGGATGACTCGCAGGAACTGGCTGACGGCGGGCGTGTTTTGCGCCATTGCGGCCGTGATCGTGGCCACAGGCGCTTTCTTCTATTCGGAACGGCCGACCTCGGCCGACAGCCGGGCGATGATTCTTCCGGTCGACCCGACGCCGCTGGTCGTGGTGACGAAAGATGGGAATCGCTCCTTTTCGATCGAAATCGCCGACAACGACGCGGAGCGCGAGGCCGGCTTGATGTATCGCCAGGACATGGCGGACGATCACGGCATGCTGTTTGTCTTCGAGATACAGCAGCAGGTCAGTTTCTGGATGCAGAACACGCCGATGCCGCTTGACCTGATCTTTGTCGGCCAGGATGGCAAGATCCGCGCCGTCAAGCATGGCGAGCCGCAATCCCAGGCCATCATTTCGCCTGGCGTGCCCGTGCGCTTCGTGCTCGAGCTCAAGGCCGGCGCCGCCGCCAAATACGGCATCGGGTATGGCGACCTCTTGCGCCACCCGGCAATAGGCACCGTATCCGGGCCTGGCATGCCGCCGCCGGACAATGGCGACGAACCCAACGGCGGCGGCTGAACGCGAGGTGGGGCAGCCGATGCAGTTCTTCTCTCATGACGGGTTCGATCTTGCCTTCCTCGACCGCCAACCAGCATCGGGGCAGGGTGATCCCGTGCTCATGATCCACGGCTTCGCCTCGAGCCACTACGTCAACTGGGTGTCGCCCGGCTGGTTCAAGACGCTCAACGATGCCGGGTATCGCGCCATCGCCTTCGACAATCGCGGCCATGGCTCGTCATCGAAGAGCTATGACGAGGCTGACTATACGCCGGCGAAAATGGCCTCCGATGCCGCCGCCTTGCTCGATCATCTCGGCATCGAACGGGCCCATGTCATGGGCTATTCGATGGGCGCTCGCATCGCGGCGTTTCTGGCCCTGTCCGATCCGGACAAGGTGGCGACGCTGGTCTTTGGCGGCCTCGGCATCGGCATGATCGATGGTGTCGGCGATTGGGATCCGATTGCCGACGCCCTGCTTGCCGACGATCCGGCCACGACCACCCATCCGCGCGGCCGCTCTTTCCGCGCTTTCGCCGACCAGACCCGCAGCGATCGCCGGGCGCTTGCCGCCTGCATCGCCACATCGCGGGAGTTGCTGAGCGAGCAGGACATTGCCCGCATCGCCCAGCCGACGCTGGTCGCGGTCGGCACCACGGACGACATTGGCGGCTCGCCAGACGAACTCGCCGCCCTGATGCCGAACGCCAGGGCTTTCCATATCGAGGGCAGGGACCATATGCTGGCGGTCGGAGACAAAACCTTCAAGCAACGCGTGCTGGAGTTTTATGCCGAATATCCGCTTTGAGCGGTCTGCCGGTGGGCTGGCGCGTTCCAACGACAATCGCGGGGCTGGCCATGCTCGCGGCAATGGCGTCGACCATAGGCGCCCTTACCTGATCTTGCGCGTTCTCGCTTCGTGGACCGACTTCGCCAGCACGCACAGCAATTCGAACATCATCGTCGCACCCGCCAGCGCTGTCATGCTGCCGAGATCGAATGGCGGCGCCACTTCCACGACATCGGCGCCGACAATGTTCAATCCGTCGAGCAGGCGGACCATTTCCTGCGCCTCGCGAGTGGTGAAGCCGCCGAGCTCGGGCGTGCCTGTTCCCGGCGCCATCGACGGGTCGATGCAGTCGATGTCGAAGGTCACATAGGTCGGGCCGGTTCCGGCGATGGCGCGCGCTTCTTCCATGACGCTGGCCGCGCCGCGCCGGACGAACTCCTCCATGTAGATGATGCGAATGCCCTGGGCGACCGCCCAGTCATGCTCGCCGGGCTCGTAGATCGAGCCGCGAATGCCGATCTGCACGACCCGTTTGGGATCGAGCAATTCCTCTTCGATGGCGCGGCGGAACGGCGTGCCGTGCGTGTAGGGATTGTCGCCGAAATAGCGGTCGTTGGTGTCGGAATGCGCATCGAAATGGATCATGCCCACCGGACGATCCTTGGCGACGGCTCGCAGCACTGGCAAAGTCGTCAGATGATCGCCGCCGGCGGCGAGCGGAATGGCGCCTGCCGCCACGATCGCAGCGACGCCGTCCTCGATGCGCTTCAACCCGTCCATCAGGTTGATCGGATTGACCGAGAGGTCGCCGACATCGGCGACATTGGCAATGCTGAACGGTTCGATGCCCGACACATGGTGGGCGCGCCGCATCAGGCTCGACTGGTTGCGGATCTCGCGGGGGCCGTGCCGTGCGCCGGCGCGGTTGGTCGTGCCGCCATCCCACGGTATGCCGACGAGCGCGATATCGAGCCCTTCGGCGCTCGCCACCGCCGGCAGCCGCATGAAGGTCGAGAGCCCGGCAAAACGGGGAACGGCCGAGGCATCGACCGGCTGGAAGAAATTGCTGCTCATAATGTCGGCACCTCAGAAGAATTCACGTTTGACGATTTCGGCGATCCGCCCCTCGCAGTCTGGCTTCTTGTGGCCGCATGCAAAAGCCCCGCGATCGCCGGCGAAAATCACGAGGGCCTTTGCAGGGCCTCCAGCGAGCGCGCCATGTTCAGCCTGGCCTGCGGCTCGAAGCGCTGGCGAAATTCCTCGGTGAGGAAAATGCGCGGGCGGGCAAGGAGATCCTTCAGCACGGCTCCCCGCCCGGCACGCCACATCGGCTCCTCCACCCAGCCATATTCGCGGCGGACCGCGCGTTCATAGGCGTCGAACGCATCCGGTGCGGCACCCAGGATCGACAGATCCATGTCGAGGAAGAGGCTGGCGTCGCGTGTGGCCGCGTCGTCATCGAACCCGGGCAACTGGTGTGTGGCGGTGGCGAGGATCATCGCGCCGATGCGGTCCAGGCGCTCCGGGTCGGTTCGGCTCGCGAGCTTTTGCGCGGCAAGCGCGGCACTTCTGGCCTCATTGTCCTTGGCCTTGCTGTCGTAGATGGCGTCGTGGAACCAGATCGCCGCTTCGACGGCTTCCGGATCGCTGAGCAGCGCTCGATAATCGTCGGCCAGCGCCAGCATCGCCTCGATATGGGCAAGGTTGTGATAGTGACGGCTTTCGGCCAGGTAGAGCGCCGCGAGTTCCTGTTTCAGCGGTTCGTCGATCAAGGGCTGGTCTTCCATGTCGGTCATCCGTCCAGTTAATCGATCTCGGCCTCTTCGAGCCAGTCACTCCGAACCTTGCATGGGCCGGAGCTCTGGGGAATGCTGCTATTTGAACCGAGGTCCATCACGGCGCGGCGTCATCGGCGCCGCGCTGGCCTTGAGTCCGCTATCGGATCGTCCAGGCCGCTGGGCGCGAAAGGCAGCTTACCGGCGACATGGCGATCAAGGGTTCGTTTTCCATGGCTGCTTGAATTCCTGCGAACCAAATCCATTTGACACAGCACTAAAGAAAATTGAGTTCAATCATGCTATGATCTGGCTTATATGTGCCGCCGGAAAACAGGCAAGCCAGCAGGACGCAGGACGCGACGTCGATGAACAGCATCAGCATTTCCCGCCACAGCGCGTTGCAGCCGGTCGATCCGATCTGGCGTTCGATCCGCGACGAAGCGATGGACGCCGTCAACCGCGACCCCCTGCTTGCCGCCTTCCTCTATTCGACGATCCTCAACCAGGAGAGCCTGGAAGAGGCTGTCATCCACCGGATCGCCGAGCGGCTTGCCCATCAGGATATCGGCTCCGATCTGATCCGCCAGACCTTCAAGACCATGCTGGCCGACGACAAGGAATGGCCGACCACCGTGCGTGTCGACATCCAGGCCTATTACGACCGCGACCCGGCCTGCGACCGTTTCATCATGCCGGTGCTCTATTTCAAGGGCTTTCACGCCATTCAGACCCATCGGCTGGCGCATTGGCTGTGGACCCAGGGCCGCAAGGATTTCGCGCTCTATCTGCAGAGCCGCTCGTCCTCGGTCTTCCAGACCGACATCAATCCGGCCGCGCGCATCGGCAAGGGCATCTTCATCGATCACGCCACCGGGCTCGTCGTCGGCGAGACCGCGGTCATCGAGGACGATGTGTCGATCCTGCACGGCGTGACGCTGGGCGGCACCGGCAAGGCCGGCGGCGACCGCCATCCCAAGATCCGCCGCGGCGTGCTGATCGGCGCCGGCGCCAAGATTCTCGGCAACATCGAGATCGGCCATTGCTCCAAGGTCGCCGCCGGGTCAGTGGTGCTGTCGCCCGTGCCGCACAACAAGACGGTTGCCGGTGTGCCGGCCCGCGTGGTCGGCGAGACCGGCTGCGACCAGCCTTCGCGCCAGATGGACCAGCTGCTGCCGTCGCAGTCGATGGACCAGGTGATCAGCTTCGATATCTGATTTCCACGCCGGCGCGCTGTCCGGCGCGATTGCGATTTTGTCCGGCGGCGCTGCCGCTTCCGGTGCAATACGGCCGGCTTGCCTTTACATCGCCATTGTCGACGTGCCAGAAGCGCCCTTCAAACCAGCAAGCCCGATGATCGGAGAAGACTGTTGAAGCCGGACGAAATCAGAAAGCTGGACGCCTATTTCAAGCGCGTCTTCCAGAACCCCAAGCTTGAGGTCAAGGCACGGCCGCGCAAGGAAGATTCCGCCGAAGTCTATGTCGGTGACGAGTTCCTCGGCATCGTCTTCAAGGATGAGGACGACGGCGACTATAATTTCTCGATGGCGATCCTCGACATCGATCTGGGCTGAGCCCGTATCAAGTCGCAGGCCGCGCCAGGCGCGGCCTGTCTCTCAATGTCCGCTCTTCAGCATTCGCCCGGCCTCAGCGGTCATTGCCGCGTCGAGTGCCTGCCAGTCGCCAAGGAATTCCTTGGGAAAACGGTAGGTGAGGCTGAGATCGTCGCCGACATGGATGTCCCGCTCGCACGGCGCCAGAGATTGACCGGCACTCGGCCCGCTCAGGCAGCGGGCGACGAAAGGGTCCTTTCCCCCGCGCTTGCCGACCACCAGGACCTCGTTCAGATAGCCTGATTCCTCATTGAAATCGTAGACTGTCGTGCCGCCTGGTCCCGGAATGCCGGGCTGGACGACCAGCGCGCTGTAGATCGGCATGAATCGGCCGCTCATGTCGCGCGACATCATCTGCTGTTCGAAGGACAGGAAGATGATCTTCCTGTTGGCTTCCGAGTGATTGAAATCGTCGCGGGCCGCCGCGCTATACCCGTCCATCTGGGGATAGCGCAGATAAAGGTCGAGACGCGAAGCGATGCCGTCGCGTCGAGCCTGGTCGAAACGGATGAAATTGGCCGGCACGGAAATCACATTGTTGCCGATCACCACCCGGCGCACCGTCGTGTCGTCGGTATATCCGGCCATGGCGATGCTATGGCCGAACCATTTGCCGCCAAGGCTGATCGCGACCGACAGCAAGGCAAGTGCGGCGAAGGCATAGAACACCCGCTTCATCAGCGTGGAATCGACCACAGTGAGTTCAGGGCCGTCGGCGATCGCTGCCTGCTTCATCTCGATCCTCATCCCAACCGCCATTCCCGGTGTCCCCCGGCGGCACACATCGCGCGGCACGGCTCTTGCAGCCTTTCCGAAATGACTGTGCGATTTCATGGTAAATGGAGGGTTAAGATGGCTCAGATGGAACTCTTCCTGTTTGCTTTTGTCGTCGGGCTGACCGTGTGCGGGCTGACGGGCTCGACGATGGAGTTGTTGTCGGGCCGCAAGGTCGCCTTCGCCGAGCCCTATGTATCCACCGCGCATGTGCTGAGCTCGCTGGCGGCCACCGCTGGCGCCGGGCCGTTCATGCTGGTCAACGATGCCCTCGATGCCCGTCGCGAGAGGCGCATTTCGACGATGGCGCTCTTGTCATGCGGTTGCACGGCGATTGCCTGGTCGCTGGCGCTGGGCATCGTCGTGCTTGCCATTGCCTCATGGACGATCCGTCTCTTAGGGTCCGGCATCTGAGACGATTCGGAGGCCGACAATGCCGCTTTATGCGATCGACGGAACGCAGCCCAGCTTCGCCGACGCGGGTTCAAACTGGATCGCGCCCGATGCGACGCTGATCGGCGACGTGCGCGTCGGCCGCAATGCCGGTTTCTGGTTCGGCGTCGTCATTCGCGGAGACAATGAGCCGATCATTATCGGCGCCGACACCAATGTGCAGGAACACACGGTCATGCACACCGATCCCGGCTTTCCGCTGACCATCGGCGAGGGCTGCACGATTGGGCACCGGGCCACGCTGCATGGCTGCACGATCGGCGACAACAGCCTGATCGGCATGGGCGCCATCGTGCTGAACGGCGCCAGGATCGGCAAGAATTCGCTGGTCGGCGCCGGCGCGCTGGTCACCGAAGGCAAGGAATTTCCGGACAATTCGCTGATTGTCGGCTCACCGGCCAAGGCGATCAGGGTGCTGGACGACGCGGCCGTCGACAGGCTGCGCGGCTCGGCCGCGCACTACGTCGCCAATGGCAAGCGCTTCAAGGCAGGGTTGAAGAAGGTCTGAGGCCGCGATTCACCCGGCAATTTATGGGAACGGCAATCCCGCCTGGATCAGGCGGACTTGTTTTTTCCCTTTTTGCCGGCCGCAGGCTTGATTCGAATGCGCATGGCTCCCCCTTTAGGCGCTTCGATTTCGAATTCGGCCGTACTCCTCACCAGGTCACTCAGTTTGCCGAAACCATAGGTGCGGGGGTCAAAATCGGAGAAGAGGTTCGAGAGCTGCTTTCCGAACGTGCCGAGCAGCACCCAGCCATCTTCGCTGTCCATCTGGCCAATGACTTTCTTGAGTATGGGCAGCGCTGCACCGGCTGATTGAAGTGGCTTCGATGCGGGCGCGGTGTCCGGGATGTTTGCCGGGCCACGCAGAAGGTTTTCGGTGTAAATGAACCGGCGGCAAGCCTGCCGAAAGCTCTCCGGGGTCTTCTGCTCTCCAAAGCCGAACACATCGACACCCTGTTCGCGTATGCGGGCGGCAAGCCTGGTGAAGTCGCTGTCCGAGGAAACCAGGCAGAAACCGTCGAAACGGCCGCTATGGAGCAGGTCCATCGCATCGATCACCAGTGTAATATCGGAAGCATTCTTGCCAGTGGTGTAAGCGAACTGCTGCTGCGGAATGATTGCGTGTTTCGCCAGGATGTCTGCCCAGCCCTTGGATCGGGTGCTGGCGAAGTCGCCATATATGCGGCGCACGCTGGCCTCGCCAATCTTCGCGATCTCCTCGAACAGGCCGTCGGCAATCTTGGCGGAGGTGTTATCGGCGTCGATAAGAACCGCAAGACGTGGTGATCGAGCTTCGGTCGGCATGAGACCTCCTGCGGCTGATTTCTCTGGAGATACGGCGGTGCGATTACACCATGCCATCGAAATTGGAAGAATTTTAGCAGCTGCCGCCAGAAATGGCGGAGCCGGCCCGGGGACAGGGCCGGCTCCTTAGACCCGGTCGTTGGGGACGGGGAGGGTGGGGACTCGACCGGGTTTCTCCTCAAGCGAGTCGCGTCGATGCGACGTGCTTAACCTCTGTTCCATGCGTGCCGCACAACCACTGCTCCTGCGGGCGACATGCATTGGCGTCCTAGCGGACGCTGGCGACCGCGTCGGAGCGGCCGTCATTGATCGTCACCCAAACGCCGGAATTCTCCGTCGATTGACGCTTGAGATAGGTGTAGTCGGTGTCCGTCCAGGACAGCACCTTGGTTTCCAGATTGTCGAGGATGAACTCGCCGAGGCTGGTGCGGACGGTCAGCACGGCGTGGCCGTCGCCATTCGGCTGGCGCGCGACCGTCATCAGGAGATCGCCTGCCGGCACGCCCGCGTCCATCAGTTCGCGGCGCTTCTCCAGCGCATAGTCCTCGCAATCGCCATAGCCATTGTCGGGATAGGCCCAGTACTCCTCGACACCGTAGTTTTCCATGTCGGTGCGCGGCTTGATGCGGGTGTTGACCGAATTGTTGATGCTGACGATCGTCGCCCAGAGCTTGCGGCTCAGGTCGACCGGCGCGCCCTTGGGCGTCTTCTCGTCGCATTCGCCAGGGATGCGCTGGCAGAATTCATAGTGGCCAACAGGCTGTGTGGTACGGCCGCCAGTGTGCATATAGGCCGGTCCCGCGGCATATGCTGATCCCCAAGCGGAAAGCTGCATCGCCATTGCCATAAGCAACAGCTTGCCCCTCGTTTTTTTCATTTTCTAGTCTCCCCGTTCGAAGGAGACATTGCCACGGCTGGATTTATTTGACGCAAAAGCGCGAAGCAGACTTTAAGTAAAACGCCAATAGAATAAACATAAAATTTGAATCATTTGAGTATTGAATTGTTCGGATTGCCCGAGCTGGCATCGGAGCGCATGCCCCGAAAGGCAGCCTGCCTGCTGGAAGCCAACCCGGCCACTTGCGAAGGGACAAATCGCCGCCGGCCGGAAACAAAAAACCGGCCACCCAGGGCCGGTTTGCTTGCAGCGTCCGTTGGATGCGGTCAGGCGCGTGGCGTGTTGAATTCGGAATCGAGCGTCTCAGGGCGCTGGATGACGGCGAATTCGATGGCGACGCCATCCTCGAAATGACGAACGATCTGGCCGCGCATGGTGCCGAGCATGACCTGGACGCCAATCGCCGGCTTGACGTCGATCTCGATCGCGGCGCCCGACAGCGACAGGTCGATGATCCGGCACTGGTATTGGCGGCCATCGGTGAGCTGCAGCACGCTGGTCGGGTTGCGCGGCGCGACGCGCTCGTGGCGGCGGTCTTCCGGCAGGTCGAGTTCGTGCTTGTTGGCAAGCCAGGTCAGTTGCGCCGCCAGCTTGTCCTTCTTGCGGTCGGACGCAATCACCGTCATGGCGAAGCCGTCCTGCAGCGTGCGCGTGACGACGCCTTCGATGCGGCCGATATGGTCGATATAGGCGATCACCTTTTCGCCGGGCATGCCGATGCGATCGGTGCGGAACGCGACATTGCCGGGTGACATGTCGACAACCTGGCAAGGGTGCTCGGTGCGGTCTTCCAGCATGAATCGCCCGTATATCTTGACCCGGACGCGCTGAAAGTTACGCCTTTCAGCTTGGGACGGCGCGTAGTCGACCGCCGCTGACCTCATGACTGCCTACACCCCGTTTGGCATTCCCGCGCGTCAATGCGAGGAACTTCATCACAGAAGTACAACAAGGCGGGTTAACAAAGGGGAAAAACGAGCCTGCGAGACCGTGCGATCGTCAACTATTCGTCGCGCCCGCCGTCGAAAACGACGAGATGGCGGATGCGGCGCGCCCGGCCAAGCGCCGAGATCGTATCGGGCGCCTCGAGTTCGGCTGGAACAAGCGAGGGAACGTCGATCGCCGGACGGTTGTTGAGCATCTCTTTCTCCGGATCGATGACGCGGATCGAATCGATCATTGCGTCCGTGATCGGGTCGGCGCCCAGCCAGAACGGCTTCTCCGCGGCACTGATCACGCCTAGGCAGCGCGGGTTCTCGATGCCGCCGTCGAGCGGCAAGGCAAGCAATTCGAACTTGTTGGAGCGGCCATTGCGGCTGAAGCCCTCGAAATTGATCAGCACCACGGATTTCTGGTCGAAAACCCCGTGAATCAGCCGTGAGACCAGACGCTGATCCTTCTCGCGCCACAGCGACGGGAAGGAGAACCCCTTGAGTTCGCGGCCATAACAGGCGCAGAGCCTGGTGCCGGCCAGGCGGAAGACCGGTTGGCCGCGCGTGTCTCTTTCCAGGATGAACGTGTCGGCCAAAAGCGACTTGATATCGGCCGGCTCGACTTCCGATCGCTTCGGAGCAGGGCGTCCGTCACGCAGGCGGTTCCAATAATGGAACAGCGTGATCGATCCGTTTTGGTTCATGGTATGCTGCTCCGCGCATTCTGTCGTCTGATGTCCCATCGGTGAACAGAAGGGCGCCCTCCGATGACCTACATGCGTTGCGGAGCAGGAAGCGTGCCAGCGTCGTTAACACTTGTTCACGGGTCGGGGGCGTTAAGGTTAACAACTGGTTTACGTTGCCCCCGAGCAGGCCCTGTGGCACACCAAAACCACTCCAGAAGCGGTCGTTTCGCGACGATCGGCAGCACTTCAGTCAAGAGTTTTAGGGGAGCAGGGGGCTCGACCGGCCGTTCAAGGGAAACCTTGGACGGCTTCTTTTTTGATTCGCACCGGGCGATTCGCCGTTTGCGGTTCCAATGGCCGTGATCTAGATGCTCGCCAGATTGAACAGCATCGAGTGCGATTGCAGATGAGCGAACAGCAAAATCCAACCGAGGCCGAACCGCCCGGAAGCCTGCCGCCTGCGCGCGAACCGGTGTTCAACCTGCCGCCGATCGTGCTGGCGGTGATCGGCATTTGCGCGGCCGTCTTCCTGCTGCAGCAATATGTGCTGAACGACGCGCAGCAGATGACGCTGCTCTACGATGGAGCCTTCATTCCCGTCCTCTATACCGGGCAATACGGCTTCGACTGGTTCCTGTTCACGCGCCCATTCACCTATGCCTTCATGCACGGCGGTTTTGCCCATATCGCCATCAATATGGTCTGGCTCGCCGCGTTTGGTTCGCCGCTGGCCAATCGCTTCGGCGGGCTCTGGTTTGCTTTGTTCTTCGCCGTTACCGGACTGGCTGCCGTGGCGCTTTTCTGGGCCATGCACCCCTATGGTGAAGCACCGCTGGTCGGCGCCTCCGGCGCCATATCGGGCATGATGGGTGCGGCGGCGCGTTTCGGTTTCCGCACCGACCGCTCGGCCGGCAAGGCGGCCTTCGCCGGCCCCGTGCTGCCGGTCGCGCTTGTCTTGCGTTCGCGCGGTGTCGTGGTCTTCCTTGCCGTGTGGATGATCATCAACCTCGCCACCGGCCTGCTCGGATTTGCGCCTGGAGTAGATGGGCAGATCGCCTGGGAGGCTCATATTGGCGGCTTCGTCGCCGGTTTTTTCGGCCTGCGCTGGTTCGATCGGCGATGGCAGCCGCCGGAATGGGAGACCACCGATCCCCGCACTTGAAATGCAGCCGATCACGGCGCACGATGTTCACTCTTATGTGAAAGCCGGTCTGGGCAGGGAACCGGCAGGCGAAGCAGAGGAGGACGCCATGACGGTTAAGGCAATTCTGGAAAAAAAGGGCCACGACGTGTTGACGCTCGGGCCGAACGAAAAGCTCAGCGAAGCCATCCGCATCCTGGCCGAACACAAGATCGGCGCGCTGGTCATCACCAATGGCGATCACAAGATTGTCGGCATCCTGTCGGAGCGCGACATCGTGCGGGTTGTCGCCAAGGAAGGTGCCGCCGCGCTCGATATCGCCGTGCGTTCGGCAATGACGCCGAAGGTTAAGATCTGCAACGAGAACCACACCGTCAACGAGGTGATGGAGATCATGACCAAGGGCCGTTTCCGCCATCTGCCGGTGGAAAAGGACGGCCTGCTCGATGGCATCGTCTCCATCGGCGACGTGGTCAAGCGCCGCATCGAGGATGTCGAGCGCGAGGCGGATGAGATCAGGGCCTACATCGCCACCGCCTGAGCGGTGAAAGGAACCGCCCGGCCGGAAACCCGGCCGGCGGAATAGTAGTCTATCGGTTGTCGAGTTCGGAGCGGACGAGTTCGAGCCCGCGCCTGGTGATGCGGTAGGGACCGCCGCCCGACGACGAAACCGCCTTTTTGCGTTTCAGCTTTCGAAACAGGTCGAGATCGACGCCCGGATAGTGCCAGCCATCGCGGGTCAGGCATTTGACGGAGGCGATCCGTTTCTTCTGGTTCTTTTCGATTTCAATGCGTCCGCCCTGCGCAAGCAGATGCAGGATGCGCTGTTCAGTGCGCGAAATATCCATGTGGAGCGTTTCCGGGAAAACGAAAAATGCCGCAGCCGCGAAGCTTCGCGGCACGGGGTTTCAGGTTTTCTGCCCTGCCTCGCTACGAGGTCAGGGCCTTACCGGGACTGAGCGTAAGTGGACATCCACTCTCCATGGGAATGGGAGTCCTATAGGCGAAAGCGGCTGAAAAGGCCAGCCGGCGGCTTTGCGCTTGTCTCTTCTGGCGGTTTGCACTAGCGAATGACTTTCACTTCAGACGTGAAAGTCACGTTCAAACGTGAGTTCACTCATCGTAATTTGCAGGCCGCCATGTCCCTCATCGATACCCGCACGCCCGACGCGAAACGCTTGATCCCCGGCGCCACCGGCGACTGGGAAATCATCATCGGTCTCGAGGTGCACGCGCAGGTCATCTCGGAAGCAAAACTGTTTTCCGGCGCCTCGACCGCTTTCGGTGCGGCCCCCAACGCCAATGTCAGCCTGGTCGATGCGGCAATGCCGGGCATGCTGCCTGTCATCAACGAGGAGTGCGTCAAACAGGCGATCCGCACCGGTCTCGGGCTGAAGGCGCAGATCAACCACAAGTCGGTTTTCGACCGGAAGAACTACTTTTATCCCGACCTGCCGCAGGGCTACCAGATTTCGCAGTTCAAGCAGCCGATCGTCGGCGAGGGCACGGTAATCGTTTCGGTCGGACCGGACCGGCAGGGCGAGTTCGAGGACATCGAGGTCGGCATCGAGCGGCTGCATCTGGAGCAGGATGCCGGCAAGTCGATGCACGACCAGCATCCGACCATGTCCTATGTCGACCTCAACCGCTCCGGCGTGGCGCTGATGGAAATCGTCTCCAAGCCTGACCTGCGTTCCGGCGATGAGGCCAAGGCCTATGTCACCAAGCTGCGCACCATCATGCGCTATCTCGGCACCTGCGACGGCAACATGGATGAAGGCTCGCTGCGCGCTGACGTCAACGTCTCGGTACGCCGGCCTGGTGGCGAGTTCGGCACCCGCTGCGAGATCAAGAACATGAACTCGATCCGCTTCATCGGCCAGGCCATCGACTTCGAGGCACGCCGCCAGATCGCCATTATCGAGGACGGCGGCAAGATCGATCAGGAAACGCGGCTGTATGATGCGGTCAAGGGCGAGACGCGCTCGATGCGCTCTAAGGAAGAAGCGCACGATTACCGCTATTTCCCCGATCCCGACCTGCTGCCGCTGGAATTCGATCAGGCCTATGTCGATGCTTTGGCCAAGGAACTGCCGGAACTGCCCGACGACAAGAAGGTGCGGCTCATCTCCTCGCTGGGTCTCTCGACCTACGACGCTTCGATCCTGGTGTCGGAAAAGTCGGTCGCCGATTATTTCGAGAAGGTGGCCGCCGGCCGCGACGGCAAGCTCGCCGCCAACTGGGTCATCAACGATCTGCTCGGCCAGTTGAACAAGGTGGGCAAGGACATTGAAAATGCGCCGGTTTCGCCCGATCAGCTCGGCGCGATCATCGACCTGATCAAGGACGGCACCATCTCAGGCAAGATCGCCAAGGACCTGTTCGAGATCGTCTGGAACGAAGGCGGCGATCCGCGTGCGCTGGTCGAAAGCCGTGGCATGAAACAGGTCACGGATACCGGCGCCATCGAGAAGGCGGTCGACGAGGTGATCGCGGCCAATCCCGACAAGGTCGAACAGGCGCGCGCCAAGCCGACCATGGCCGGCTGGTTCGTCGGCCAGGTGATGAAGGCGACGGGCGGCAAGGCCAATCCGCAGGCGGTCAACGACCTCGTCAAGGCCAAGCTCGGCATCGAGTAAGGCCATGTTCGTCCGCACCGCCGGCGAACGCGATCTCGCTGCCATCCGCGCGCTGCTGGTTGAAACCTGGCACGCCACCTACGACGCGATCTATGGCGCCGCGCGGGTTACCGAAATCACCGACGAATGGCACTCGATTGCGTCTCTGAAAACGAGACTGACCAAGCCGAACAGCGAGTTCCTCGTCGCCGATGACGGCAAGCGCATTGGCGGCGTGGCTTTTGCCGAGGGCATTGGTGGCGGAGAAGAGGTTGTCCTGAAACAGCTCTACGTGCTTCCGGGCCTGCAAGGTAGGGGCATCGGCGGCATGTTGCTCGACGAGATCATCGAGAGTTTTCCGGAAGCCCGCGCCATCCGTCTGGAAGTGGAGGCGCGGAACACCCGCGCCGTCGCCTTCTATGAGGCGAACGGCTTCGTGCGATCCGGCGATGCCGGCGAGCACGCGGGTGCCCCGGGCGAGCCGACACTGGTCTACCGCCGGTCTCTTGCCGGCTGATTCCTTCGAAGCGAACCTCGCTTGATCACCTTCGCGCGAGCGGCCCTGCGTGCGCCCGTTTTCGTTTGACGGCCTGAGGGCTCCGCACCAAAGCTGCCGGCGCTGACCGCGCGGAAGCCGGAATGGACCGGCACGCTGGTAGCGCTGGGGGGAAACCATGCCAAGCTTGCCGGAACTGATGCCGACACAGGTGTCTGACGAGACCTTTGGTGGCGTCACCTATCACATAGCGGGCGAACTGGTGCCCGTGCTTTCGGTCGATGTGACGCGGATGCCTGTCTATTTCGAGCACCACATCCTGTTGTGGAAGAACTCGACCATCACCATCGGCCTGAAATCGCTGAAAGGCGCGCTGAAGCGCATGATGGCCGGCATGCAGATCTTCGTCACCGAGGCGTCGGGAGCGGGCATCATAGCTTTCAGCCGTGATGGACCCGGCCACATCGTGCCGATCCATCTCAGGCGTGGCGAGGAGATCCATGTGCGCGAACACCAGTTTCTCGCCGCCACCGGCAATGTCGACTACACATTCGAGCGTGTGCGCGGCCTGGCGACGATGCTGTTCGGCCAGAGCGGCTTCTTCATCGACCGTTTTCGCGGCGATAGCGGCGACGGCATCGTCTGGCTGCACGGCTACGGCAATGTCTTCGAAAAGACGCTTGCCGCCGGCGAGACCATCGACATCGAGCCGGGCGGCTGGCTGTTCAAGGATGCCTCCGTCAGGATGGAAACCAAGATCGATCGCCTGTCGAGCGGCTTCTTCGGCGCCAATATGAATTTCATCGTCAACCGCTTCACCGGTCCGGGCCGCGTCGGCATCCAGTCGATGTATCTGCATATGCCGACGGAAGAGTAAGCGCGTGTCGGAAATTTCGGATGGGTGACGCGCCAGGGCACAAAGCGTGGTGTAGCCCGATCCGATCAGGCAACGGGAACTTCCACATTGTCGATCAGCCGCGTCTTGCCAAGCCAGGCCGCGGCGAGAACGCGCCCCGCTCGGTCGCGTCGCCAGGGCGCAAGCGTCAGGCTTTCGCGAGCCTCGACATAGTCGACCTTCTGGAAGCCGGCGGCAATCAGCGCGCGGCTGGCTTCCCCGGTTGCGTCATCTTGACGTGTGCCTGCCGCCAGTGCCGCTACCGTCTTGTGCAGGATGATGTTGAGCTGGCGAGCGACAGCGAGTTCGGTCTCGTCGAGATAGGCGTTGCGTGACGACATGGCCAGGCCATGCGCGTCGCGTATGGTCGGGGCGCCGATGACCTCGACAGGCAGGTCGAGGTCGCGGCAGAGCTGCCTGACGACGCAAAGCTGCTGGTAATCCTTCTCGCCAAAGACCGCATAGTCAGGCGTCGCCTGCAGAAAAAGCTTGGCGACAACGGTGGCGACGCCCTCGAAAAAAGTGGGGCGAAAGTCCGATTCGAGCCCGGCGGACGGGCCGCCGACCGAGATCCTGGTGGCAAAGCCGGCGGGATACATCGCGCCGACCGTCGGCGTGAAGGCGAGATCGGCCTTGACCGTCGCCAACAGGTCGAGGTCGCGGGCCAGCTGGCGCGGGTACTTGTCGAGATCCTCGCTCGGCGCGAACTGCGTCGGATTGACGAAGATCGACACCACGCAACGCTCGGCTTTTTCCCTGGCGATCCTGATCAGGGAGAGATGCCCTTCATGCAACGCGCCCATGGTCGGCACCATGGCGACGCGCATGCCATCGCGCCGCCAGTCACCGACCTGCGCGCGAAGTGCGGCGACGCTGTCGACGACCTCGGGACGACTCATGATTCTTCCCCGCCGCCTTTGCCCGAAAACGCTTTTGAACTTGAAAAGACATGGGCAGCACCGGGGAAAGTCCGGTCTCGCACCTCCGCTGCGTAGCGCTCGGCGGCGTGCGCGATCACGCGGCGCAGATCGGCATATTCCTTGACGAATTTCGGCACACGGTCGACGGTCAGCCCGACCATGTCGTCGATGACCAGGATCTGGCCATCGCAGTCGCCGCTGGCGCCGATGCCGATGGTTGGAATCGCGATGCGGCGTGTGATGTCGGCGGCGACCGCCTCGATGGTGCCTTCGATGACCACGGAGAACGCGCCGGCCTTTTCAACGGCGAAGGCGTCGGCTAACAGCGCCGCGACAGTCTCGTCCGTGCGGCCCTTGATCTTGTAGCCGCCGTCCTTCTCCACCGATTGCGGCAGCAGGCCGATATGACCCATGACCGGAATGCCGGCAGCGACGATTGCCGCGATCTGCCCGGCCATGTCGACGCCGCCTTCAAGCTTCACCGCCTGGCAGCCTGTCTCGTCGACGATGCGCCGCGCCGAGGCCACGGCCTGCTCGGTCGAATCCTCGTAGCTGCCGCCCGGCATGTCGACGACCACGCAGGCCCTGGCCGAGCCGCGCATCACGGCTTGCCCA
Organism: Mesorhizobium sp. B2-4-19; assembly: GCF_006441315.1. Classification (NCBI taxonomy): domain Bacteria; kingdom Pseudomonadati; phylum Pseudomonadota; class Alphaproteobacteria; order Hyphomicrobiales; family Phyllobacteriaceae; genus Mesorhizobium; species Mesorhizobium sp. B2-4-19. The sequence continues at coordinate 55,368 of NZ_VFUV01000021.1, forward strand.
TGCGCGATCATCATCTCCAGCGAGGCGCCGAGCGTCGTCTCGTGGCCATGCAGGACCATGGCGACGCTGTCGCCGACCAGAAGCAGGTCGACATGCGGGTCGAGCAGGCGGGCGACAGGATAGGTGTAGGCGGTCAGGCAGACCAGCGGGATGCCGCCCTTGCGGCGACGAATCAGCTCTGCGCCGATGCGAATGTCGGTGGTCGGCAGTTTCGTGGCCAATCGTCACCTCCTTCGGCCCATGGCCGGATTGGATATCCGCAGGGGCGCGCTGAGCTTTAGAAAGAGCGGAAAGGCTTGGCAAGCGTGCATCCTGCCGCCTCTTGGGGGCACAGGCATGTGTCGGCACCCCGGGCGCGCCATTTGCGCGCTCCCCATGGCAAAACCCTTGCCTTCCCGAAGGCCTGACGCCATAAGCAGGAAACAGGCGCCGCCAGCGCAAAGGGCTCTGAGATGAAGACTTTCCTGACGCAGTTTTTCACTTGGTGGAACAGCCAGACGCTGGGAACACGCCTGCACACCTGGCGGTACGGCAAGAGGGTCGGCCAGGACGAGGTCGGCAATGTCTACTACGAAGGCGGCATCGATTCGGAAGGCCGTACGCGCCGCTGGGTCATCTACCGCAACTATTCGGAAGCTTCGGCCATTCCGCCCGGCTGGCATGGCTGGATCCACCACCGCGTCGATCTCGCTCCGGCCAGCGAGGACTACAAGCCGCGCGATTGGCAGAAGCCGCACAAGCCCAATCTGACCGGCACGCCAGCGGCCTACCGCCCGAAGGGCTCGGTGCTGACCAATCAGCATCGCCCGCAGGTTACGGGTGACTACGACGCCTGGACGCCCGGGTCGTAACGGCCCCGGCTTGTACGGCACAAAGTGCGGGGCCGGTCCTTTATCGCCACAATTGGTGTTTAGCTGCTTGCTGATCAGAAAACGGCGACTAGCCTTGGCGATCGACGGAATCACCCGGGCGCGAACCACCGGTACCCCTATATGAGCTTTTTCAATCGGATATCGATGGGCGGTTTAACGCTAGCCGCCGGCCTCGCCGTCAGCACCGCGGCTTTCGCAGCGTCGCCCGCACCGGCGGCCCCCGCGCCGGCGCCGCAAGCGGGATCGGATCGCATCGCCAACCCGGTTGCCGAGTTCGCCGGCATCGACAAGATCACCGGCCGCATCATCACCTTCGATGTCTATATCGACGAGACGGTGCAGTTCGGCGCTTTGCAGGTGACGCCGCGCGTCTGCTATTCCCGGCCGCAGAACGAGGAGCCGAAGACCGATTCCTTCGTCGAGGTCGACGAGATCACGCTCGACCGCAAGATCCGCCGCATCTTCACCGGCTGGATGTTCGCCGAAAGCCCAGGCCTCAACGCTGTCGAGCATGCCGTCTATGACGTCTGGCTGAAGGAATGCAAACAGAAGTCCGATGTGCCGGCGCCAGATGCCACCAAGGCCGGCGCCACCAAGGCTGACGCTTCGAAGCCGGCCGCCACCAAATCAGCCGCCGCCAAGCCTGCGGCCAGCCCGGACGCGGAACAGTCCGATCCCACGCAACCGGACACATCAGACGCCAACTGATCCCTGGGAACCGTCGTGGCCACCATGCGTTGGATCACGGATGACCGCGCATCGACGCGCCGGGAGGATATTTCGATGTCCGACACCAAGCGAATCATGGCCAGCAAGAAAGAACTGCTGGAGCTCGAAAAAGGCTTCTGGACGGGCGATGCGGCCTATTACGCGGCCAATGCCGACACGGAATGCCTTGTGGCCTTTCCGCAAATGGCAAAGGCTATGGACAATGCCGATCTTGCCAAGACCGCGACCAAGCCCAACCGCTGGCGCGATCTCGATATCGAGCTCAAGGGAATAATCGAGCCGGGCAGCGACATCGTCATGTTGACCTACGAGGCGCATGCGACGCGCGAGAACGGCGAACCCTACGCCGCGCTGGTCAGCACCGGCTATGTCCATCGCGTCAACGGCTGGAAGATGATGTTCCACTCGCAGACGCCGATCGAGGTAGCGGCCGCGAAGTAGGGCCCAATCGCTACGGAGAAAAGATCGCCTCGCCCTTCAGCGCGTCAGCCAGCATCTTCTCATACTTGCCGCGTGGCACGTCGACCGCGCCGAAGCGCTTGAGATGCTCGGTGGTGAATTGCGTATCGAGCAGCGCGAAGCCGCGTGCCTTCAAGCGCTCGACGAGATGCACGAGGCAGATTTTCGATGCATCCGTCTCCTTGGAAAACATGCTTTCGCCGAAGAACACCCGTCCAAGCGACACGCCATAGAGGCCGCCGACCAACTTGTCCTCATGCCAGGCCTCGACCGAATGGCAGTGGCCCATGCGATGCAACTGCACATAGGCCTCCCGGATCGGCGCGTTGATCCAGGTCGAGCGCCTTTCCTCCCGCTTTTCCGCGCAGCCGTCGATCGTCGCCTCGAAATCGAAATCGAAACGGATGTCGAACGGATTTTTGCGGATCGTCTTCCTCAGGCTTTTGGGCGTGTGGAACCCTTCGAGCGGGATGATGCCGCGTGTCTCCGGCCGCACCCAGAACACCTCTGGGTCGCTGGCGCTTTCGGCCATCGGGAAGACGCCCGAAGCGTAGGCCTTGAGAAGAAGGTCGGTGGGGATGCGATAGCCGGGCGCGTAAGGACGGGTCATCGCGTCCCCGGACTACTCTTCCTTGGCCAGGTATTTTTCCAGCCAGTGGATGTCATAGTCGCCATTGGCGATGTCGGCATTGCCGACCAGATCGCGAAACAGCGGCAACGTCGTCTTGATACCGTCGACGACGAATTCATCCAGTGCCCGGCGCAGCCGCATCATGCATTCGACGCGGTTGCGCCCATGAACGATCAGCTTGCCGATCAGGCTGTCGTAATAGGGCGGGATCTTGTAGCCGGAATAGACGCCGGAATCGACGCGGATGCCGAGACCGCCTGGCGTGTGGAAATGCGTGATGGTACCGGGCGAGGGGGTGAAGGTGCGCGGATCCTCGGCATTGATGCGGCATTCGATGGCGTGGCCATTGAACTTGATGTCTTCCTGCCTGACGGAAAGCCCGCCGCCGGAAGCGACGCGGATCTGCTCGTGCACGAGATCGATGCCGGTGATTGCTTCCGTCACCGGATGCTCGACCTGCAGGCGTGTGTTCATCTCGATGAAATAGAACTCGCCATTCTCGTAGAGGAACTCGATCGTGCCGGCGCCGGAATAGCCAAGGTCGGCAATGGCCTTGGCGCAGATGCCGCCGATGCGGGACCGTTCCTCGGCGTTGAGCGCCGGCGAATTGGCCTCTTCCCAGACTTTCTGGTGGCGCCGTTGCAGCGAACAGTCGCGCTCGCCGAAATGCACGCCGCGGCCAAAGCCGTCGCCGAACACCTGCACTTCGATATGGCGCGGCTTCTGCAGATACTTCTCGATATAGACAGCGTCGTCGCCGAAAGCGGCGCCTGCTTCCGAGCGCGCCGTCTGCAGAGCGACCTCGAGGTCGGCCTCGGTGTGCGCGACCTTCATGCCGCGTCCGCCGCCGCCGGCGGAGGCCTTGATGATCACGGGATAGCCGATTTCGGCGGCAATGCGCTTGGCTTCCTTCTCCTCGGTCACCGCGCCGTCGGAACCTGGCACCACCGGGATGCCGAGGCGCTTGGCGGTGCGCTTGGCCTCGATCTTGTCACCCATGACGCGGATATGGTCGCCGGTCGGGCCGATAAAGGTGATGTTGTGCGCGGCCAGTATGTCGGCGAACTTGGCGTTCTCGGACAGGAAGCCATAACCCGGATGTACCGCGTCGGCGCCGGTGATCTCGCAGGCCGCGACGATCTGATGGATGTTGAGATAGCTGTCGCGCGATGGCGGCGGGCCAATGCAGACGCTCTCGTCGGCAAGCCGCACATGCATGGCGTCGGCGTCGGCAGTCGAATGCACCACCACCGTCTGGATTCCGAGTTCCTTGCAGGCGCGCAGCACCCGAAGCGCGATTTCGCCGCGATTGGCGATGAGGATCTTCTGGAACATCCGGCCCGCTCTACTCGATCACGACGAGCGGCATGCCGTATTCGACCGGCGTCGCATCCTCGAACAGGATCGCCGTTACGGTGCCGGCGCGCGGCGAGGGGATCTGGTTCATCGTCTTCATCGCCTCGATGATCAGCAGCGTCTGGCCTTCCTTGACCGTCTGGCCGACCTCGATGAACGGCTTGGCGTCGGGCGACGGCGCCAGATAAGCGGTGCCGACCATTGGCGAGGCCACCGCGTTCTTCGACACGTCGACCGTGGCCGGGGCGGCAGCGACCGCGGGCTGGGCTGCTGCCGGCGCATAGTTGGGCTGGGGTGCCGCGATCGCGTGGACGGCAGGGGCCTGCCGCGACACGCGCACCTTTAGGTCGCCCAGTTCAACCTCGATCTCGGTCAGGTTGGTGTCGTTCAGTATGCCCGCCAGATCGCGGATCAGTTGCTGGTCAACACCGGTCTTCTTTATCGACATTTTCGAGCCTTCTGTTTGTTGGCCGGTCATAGGCGTGCGGCCAGCGCCTGTAGCGCCAGCGTATAGCCGAGCGGCCCAAAGCCACAGATCATGCCGACGGCGACAGGCGCGACCATGGAAACGTGGCGGAATGATTCCCGCGCATGGATGTTGGAGAGGTGAACTTCGGCGACCGGCAGCGGTGCGACCGAACGGATGGCGTCATGAATGGCGATCGAGGTGTGGCTGTAGGCGCCTGGATTGATGACGATGCCGGCAGCCTTGTCGCCGGCTTCCTGGATCCAGTCGACAAGGTCGCCTTCGTGGTTCGACTGGCGGAAATCGATCTCGAGCCCGAGCGCCGTGCCCACCTGCTTGCAGTCGTCGGCGATCGCGGCAAGCGTCTTGCCGCCATAGATGCCCGGCTCGCGCTTGCCGAGCGCGTTGAGATTGGGACCGTTCAGGACGAAAACCGTTTTCAAAAAAACCGACCTTTTCCGGCGCCGGTATCAAACCGGCGCGCTGGGCCTCTATACCGGGCATAGTCGTCCGCGAAAAGAGCGCAAGTGCGTTCTTTCACTGTCCACAACAGGCCGAAATGCGCCCGTGAAGAAAACTCCGGGCTGATCAAAGCGCGGCTTTCACCGCCTTGATCTTTTCCGCCAACACGTCCTGCCCGAGAGCCCCGAACACGACCTCGTTGCCGACGACGTAGGACGGCGTTCCGGTGATCGCCAGCTTGTTGGCAAGATCGTAGGTCTTGGAGAAGGCCTCGGGGATCGAAGCATCCTTCATCTTCTGGCGCAGCGTCGCCTCGTCGGCGCCGAGCGAAAGCGCGATCTTGATCGCGGCCGCCTCGGTGGCGCGCCCCTGGCCGCCGAGCAGCGCATTGTGAAACTCGCCGTACTTTTCCGGCATCATCAGGTGGAACGCCATCGAAACGACGCTGGCTTTCTGCGAATCCGGGCCGAGGATCGGGAATTCCTTGAGCACGAAGCGCAGATCCGGGTCGGATTTGGTCAGCGCCCGCATGTCCTCGATGGCGCGTTTGCAGAAGCCGCAATTGTAGTCGTAGAACTCGACGATCGTCACCTTGCCGTTCGGATTGCCGACGACGCCGTCGAAGGCGGAGTTGAAGATCTGGTCCTTGGCGTTCTTGATGACGCCGAGCGCGGCGATGCGCTGCTCTTCCTTCTGCTTGGCTTCGAGCGCGTCCTGCACTTCGAGCAGCACTTCCGGGTTCTTCAGGAGATAGTCGCGGATGATCCCTTCGACCTCGGTGCGGTCGATCTTGGTATCGGCCGCCGTCTGGACGGGCTGTGCCGTACCAGCCTTGGCAATCTGTGGGCTGCCGGCCACGAAACCGAAAGCCAGCATGGCAAGGACTACAGCGATCCCCGTGGTGCCCAGCAGCAGTGCCTTTTTCATCGTTCTCGTTCCTTTTGCCTGTTTCCCGGTCCGGCTGTGTCGCAGTGCGTGACCGGAAGGTTCACTAGATCTTGTTTGACGATTTGTAGTTTATGATGTCCTGGGCGCGTATCCAGCGCGGCTCGCCGCGCTTCATCTGCTGCTGCGCCCGCATGGCGAATATCTTCGCATCTTTGTAGTTACCGGAATAGAAATGACCTTCTGCCGTGGCAAGCTCGGCGCCCGGTATGTCGCCCAACTCGCCATAGGCCTGCGCCAGGTAGCGATAGCCTTTGGAATTTTCCTTGTCGCGACCCAGGCCATTGTTGATCTGCACGACGGCCTTCTTCAGCGAGTCAGGCGTGCCGACCGCCATCAGCGCCTGGCCGAGCGAGACAGGCAGCAAGCCCGATCGCGCCGGATCGAGGCTGACCGCCTTGGCGTAGGCTTCCGCCGCGTCCTTGGGCTTGTTGGCCTTCATCAGGATGTCGCCGCGCAACTCCTGGAAATAGGCGTTCTTCGGCTGCGCCTTGATCAGGGCATTGGTCTTGGCGAGTGCGCCGGCGATGTCGCCGTAAAGGTAGGTCGATTGGGCGTCGCCATACTGCCCGGCGAGGCTGCCTCTCATTTTTTGCATCAGCCGCGCGGCGGTGGCCTGGCCTTCCATGTAGACGGCGATCTTCACCCGCATCATGTCATGGCGCTGCCGCAGCGACGGCGGGTCGAGCTTGTCGACATTGGGGCTCTGCTTCACCAGCACTTCGAGATTGGCGATGCGCTCCTGCGGCATCGGGTGGCTGATCCGATAGGGGTCGACTTGCGCACCCGACAACGAAAGCGCGGTCTGGAAGCGCCGGAACGTCTTCAGCATGCCCATGCCGGACTGGCCGGTGGCGTTGAGATAGGTGATGGCGGAGCGGTCGGCCGTTATCTCCTCGGTGCGCCGGTAGGCGAGGATGCTGCGCTGTGCCATCTCGCCGCCGCCGGCGGCCACGCCCATGCCGGCGCCGGCAAGGCCGCGGCTGTTGGTGGTCGCACCGGCGACCATCGCGCCCGCGCCAAGCAAGGTCGCAATGATGGCCATCGTCTTGGCGCGCTCGAGCTGGTCACGCAGTTTCTGCTGATGGCCGCCGGCGATATGGCCGGCCTCGTGCGCGATGACGCCGATGATCTCGTTGGGCGTTTCAGCCGTCATCAGCGCGCCGGTGTTGATGAACAGCCGTCGCCCGGTGACGAAAGCGTTGAAGCTGGAATCATTGACCAGGACGATGTCGATGCCGTCATTCGCCAGCCCTGCCGCCTTGAAGATCGGCCGCGCATAGTCGCGCACCAAAGCCTCGATCTCGGCATCGCGGACCACCGGAACGCTCTGGGCAAAGGCGGTGACCGAACTGGCCACGCCAACGGCAAGGCCAAGCGAAAGCGTCGTGAAAACACGCGCAATCCTGGCAATCGTCGATCTGGGTCGGCTCAACATGACGTGTCCACTGGTAGACGAGCGGGCGAAAGATGAAAAGTCGGCACCGGAAAACTTCCTCAACTTGTGATCCTCACATCAATCGGGCATTTGTGCGGCGCATGTATTTGGGGCGTGGCGCGCCAAACCGTCGGGATAGGGATAAAATGGTCGTTTCGCTCTCACGTCGTGGCAATGTCGAGCCGTTCCACGCCATGGATGTGCTGGCCGAGGCGAACAGGCTCAAGGCGCAAGGCGTGCCGGTGATCTCCATGGCGGTCGGCCAGCCGTCCGACCCGGCGCCCGCGCGGGTTCGCGCCGCCGCTGCCGAGGCCTTGCAGGTCGGCCGCATCGGCTACACCGACACGCTGGGGCTGGCTGGCCTGCGCAAGGCGATCGCCGCGCATTACGCGGATCACTATCGGCTCGAAGTCGAGCCCGCCCGGATCGCGGTGACCACGGGTTCGTCGGCGGCCTTCAATCTCGCCTTCCTGGCGATGTTCGATCCGGGCGATCGCGTTGCCATCGCGGCACCCGGCTATCCCGCCTATCGCAACATCATGGCGGCACTCGGCATCGATGTGGTCGAGATCGAACTCGGCGACGCAGCCTATCTGCATGCCGGTCATCTGGAGGGCGCGCATCGCGAGAAGCCGCTGAAGGGAGTGCTTTTCGCAAGTCCCGCCAACCCGACCGGTGCCGTCATACCGGCCGACGAACTGTCGGCGCTGGTCGAGACGGCGGAGGCACTGGGCATCGCCGTCATTTCCGACGAGATCTACCACCGGTTGGCCTATGGCGCGCCCGACACCACCGCACTTGCCTTCGGCAACAGCATCACGGTGATCAATTCCTTCTCGAAATACTATTGTATGACCGGCTGGCGCATCGGCTGGATGGTGTTGCCGGAAGCGTTGGTGCGGCCGGTCGAACGCATCGCCCAGAGCCTTTACATTTCGCCACCGGAACTGTCGCAGATCGCCGCGATCGAAGCCTTTGCCGCGACCGAAGAGCTGGAAGCGGTCAAGGGCCGCTATGCCTGGAACCGTGAACTGCTGATGAAACGCCTGCCTGAACTCGGCTTCCCGCTGGCCGCGCCCATGGACGGCGCCTTCTATGCGTTCTGCGACGTCACCCGCCACACCAATGACAGCATGGCCTTCGCGCGCAAGATGCTGGCCGAGGCGCACGTGGCGGCGACGCCCGGCCGCGACTTCGACACCCAGGCCGGACATCGCACGATGCGGTTTTCCTATGCCGGCAGCCACAATGACATGGTCGAGGCGATGGCGCGCATCGAACGCTGGTTGAGGTAGCGCCATGCCGGAACTCGAACAGGCCCCCAAACTCGAACAGGCCCCCGAACTTGATCAGGCATTGGCCGAAGTCGCCGCCGAAATGGCCGAACGCACCGATCGCGGCGATGTCGCCACCTACATTCCGCAATTGGGCAAGGTCGATCCAAGGAAATTCGGCATTGCCGCCGTCACCAATGACGGCCGCGTGCTGGTGGCCGGCGATGCCGACCAGGCATTTTCGATCCAGAGCATTTCCAAGGTGTTCACCTTGACGCTGGCGCTCGGCAATGTCGGCGACGCGCTGTGGAAGCGGGTAGGGCGCGAGCCGTCGGGCAACCCGTTCAACTCGATCGTCCAGCTCGAGCACGAGAACGGCATTCCGCGCAATCCGTTCGTCAATGCCGGCGCCATCGTCGTTTCCGACATACTGCTTGCCGGCCACCAGCCGCGCGAAGCGATCGGCGAGATCCTGCGCTTCATCCAGTTTCTTGCCGACGACGAGAGCATCATCATCGACCGCGAGGTCGCGGCGTCCGAACGTGCCACCGGCTATCGCAACTTCGCGCTCGCCAACTACATGAAATCCTTCGGCAATCTTCATCATGCGCCGGAGCTGGCGCTCGGCGTCTACTTCCACCATTGCGCCATCGCCATGAGTTGCCGGCAACTGGCGATGGCCGGCCGCTTCCTCGCCAATGGCGGCAAGAACCCGGCGACCGGCCATTCCGTGGTGTCGGCGGAGCGGGCGCGGCGCATCGGCGCCATGATGCTGACCTGCGGCCATTATGACGGCTCCGGCGATTTCGCCTTCCGCGTCGGCATACCCGGCAAGAGTGGCGTCGGTGGCGGCATATTGGGCATTGTGCCGGGTGTGGCATCGCTTGCGGTGTGGTCGCCCGGCCTCAACGCCAACGGCAACTCCAAGCTGGGATCGATCGCGCTGGAAAAGCTGGCCAGGATGATGAACTGGTCGATCTTCGCGCCTTAGCCAGCGCTCCGCCATCTGCTGGAACGCCCGATGTGAAAAATCCCGCGCCGTCTTTCGATCGGCGCGGGATTTTCTTATTAAAAAGTCACTTCAACCAATTGAAAAGCCTAGAAAAAGCCCTTCCGTTGCCACCAGCCGGCGCGCTTCGGCTTTTCTTCGGTCTTGGCTTCCGGCTCATCGGCGACGGTCGAGGACACCACCGGCACCACCGGTGCATCGATGGCCGCGGGCTTGCGCCTGGACGGACGGGCCTTGGAAGGCTCTTCCGCAACGGGCGCAACCGCTGTCTCTTCAACAACCGCCACCGGAGTTTCGACCGGCGTTTCCGCGCCCGCTTCGACGACGGCCGTTTCGGCCACGGCTTCGGCGGCTGCCTTCTTCGGCTTGGCTGCGCGACGCGGCTTCTTGGGCTTCTCGGTGCTCGGCACCTCTTCGCTCACCGCAGCCACCGGCTCTTCTGTCACGGCAGCAACAGCCACCGGCTCGATCGAGGCAGGCTCGCTTTCGGAAGCATCGGCTTCGGAAGCCTCGGTCGTTTCGCCCGCACTTGCCTCGGTTTCGCCTTCACCGTCTTCGCGACGGTTGCGCTTGCCGCCGCGCTTGCCGCGCCGGCGTTTCTTGCCCTGGCTGTCATCCGCGGCCTGCACCGCCTCGTCGGACGCGCTGGCAACGATCGGGGCGTCGTCGTCCTGTTCGCCGTCGTCATCGCCTGCCACGTCTGCCGCGCCGGCAAAATCGCCGACCGGAGTGGAGGTGGATGCCCCGTCCGTCGGGGCGCCATGCTCGCGGTCGCGATCTCGCCCACCGCGCCGTCTGCGGCGCTTGCGACGCTTGCGGTCGCGGCCTTCGCCATCTTCGCTGCCGGCAGGCCGCGGCTGCTGCTGCTGGCGCGGCTGCTCGGCCTGGACCACGATCTCATCGTCTTCCTCGACGACGGCAATCTCGTCCTCGGGCTCTTCCGGCTCGACATAGGCCGGCAGGCTGCGCACCTCGACGAAGCCCTCGGGCTTCTCGGCCAGTGCGCCGCGGAAGATCGCGTAGTGCTGCGCGCCAACCGTATCGTCGGCCTCGATGGTGATGGTCAGGCCGAAACGGCTTTCGAGTTCCACCAGCGTGCCGCGCTTGTGGTTGAGCACGTAGAGCGCGGTCGCCGCCGGCGTGCGCACGGTGATGTGGCTGCGCGAATCCTTGAGCAGGAATTCCTCAATCGCCCGCACCACCATCAGCGCGACCGACGAATCGGACCTGACATGGCCGGTGCCGCCGCAATGCGGGCAGGGCTTCATGGTCGATTCCAGCACGCTGGCGCGGATGCGCTGGCGCGACATCTCCATCAGGCCGAAATGCGAGATTCGGCCGACCTGGATGCGGGCCCGGTCGTTCTTGAGGTGATCCTTCAGCCGCTTCTCGACGGAGCGGTTGTTGCGGTTCTCCTCCATATCGATGAAGTCGATGACGATCAGGCCGGCAAGATCGCGCAGCCTGAGCTGGCGGGCGACTTCCTCGGCTGCTTCCAGATTGGTGTGGAGCGCGGTGTCCTCGATCGAGTGCTCCTTGGTGGAACGACCCGAATTGACGTCGATGGCGACCAGCGCCTCGGTCTGGTTGATGATGATGTAGCCGCCGCTCTTCAGCGTCACCTGCGGCTGCAGCATGCGGTCGAGTTGCGCCTCGATGCCGTTGCGCACGAAGATCGGCGTCGTGTCGCGGAACGGCTGAACCACCTTGGCGTGGCTCGGCATCAGCATGCGCATGAAGTCCTTGGCTTCGCGGTAGCCTTCCTCGCCGGAGACAAGGATCTCGTCGATATCCTTGTTGTAGAGGTCGCGCACCGAGCGCTTGATCAGGCTGCCTTCCTCATAGACCAGGGCAGGGGCCGTCGATTGTAAGGTGAGGCTGCGGACATTTTCCCAAAGCCGCATCAGATATTCGTAGTCGCGCTTGATCTCGGCCTTGGTGCGGCTCTCGCCGGCGGTGCGCAGGATGACGCCCATGCCTTGCGGCACTTCGAGATCGGCAACGACCTCCTTCAGGCGCTTGCGGTCGACGGCGCTGGTGATCTTGCGCGAAATGCCGCCGCCGCGCGCCGTGTTCGGCATCAGCACCGAATAGCGGCCGGCAAGCGACAGATAGGTGGTGAGTGCGGCGCCCTTGTTGCCGCGCTCTTCCTTGACGACCTGAACCAGCAGGATCTGCCGGCGCTTGATCACTTCCTGGATCTTGTACTGGCGGCGCACCGGCTTGCGACGGTTGCGCACTTCTTCCAGCGCATCCTCGGCGCCGACCGATTCGACCTCGTGATCGTCGGCATGCGAGGACTGTACTTCCTCCAGCATGCCGCGATCATTGTCGCTGGATGCGGTTTCAGAGGCCTGTTCCGTCTGCGAGACAGGTTCGGAAATCACATCGCCTTCGACCGCGGCGGCGATCGATGTCGGACCACCCTCGCGGGTTTCGATTTCGTCATGATCGGCGGAACCTTCATCATTGCCTGATGCATCGGCATGCCCCGAGGGATCTGAATGTTCCGATGCATCGGCTGCGTGTTCGATAATCTCGGAGGTGTGTGAAATCTCCTCGACAACGATGTCGCCGCTGTCGTTGCCTTCGCTTGGCTCGCCGGAGCCTTCGCCTGCCTCGCCGGTATCGCGCTTGTGCTCACCGCGCTCGCGGCTCTTACCGCTGCGCCGGCGTCCGCGCCGTCCGCGATCGCGGCTCTGGCGGTCATCGCCGTCACCATCCTCGTCCTCTTCGTCTTCGGCTTCCTGCGCTTCGGCGCGCAGCAATGCCTGACGGTCGGCGACCGGGATCTGGTAGTAGTCGGGGTGTATTTCACTGAAGGCGAGAAAACCGTGACGGTTGCCGCCATATTCGACAAAGGCTGCCTGAAGGGAGGGTTCGACGCGCGTTACGCGGGCGAGGTAGATGTTTCCTTTGAGCTGCTTCTTGTCCTGGGATTCAAAGTCGAATTCTTCGATACGGTTACCGCGTACGACGACAACGCGTGTTTCCTCCGGGTGGGAGGCGTCTATCAGCATTTTGTTGGGCATTATTTCGTTTCCCCCCGGCAGCCGTCAGCCGCAGCTGGCGGGGCAAAGCCCGCTGCTGTGTGTCTGGAGAGTGGGTGCCGGATAATTGAATGTCCGCCGGACGGTGCCTGCGTGTCATGGCGGTGCCGCCCGCTGCCATACTGGCGCGGTTTGATGCGGACCTTTCCATGATTGCGCTTGAAGCCATCGTCACCAGCGGAACCTTTTGAACCAAAGCCCGGAAACCGGACCAGCTTGTTTGCTCATACAGAGCCGGCACGGGAACAAACCCGGCCGTTTTCCTCACGCAGGTGATTCCCCCGCCACGGGAGCACACCTGCGAAATTCGTCGCAATCACCTGAAGCCTTTTCGCGTGAAGCGAAAGGAGCCGCCTTTCATCTGACCCTTTAGCAGGAAGCTGCGGAGGAGGGCGGTTCCAGGATTGCAGTGATCCACTATCGCTTTTATGATTTGGCGGGGTGGAAGGCAACCCCGATTTCCGATGCCGGCAAAAAGCAGTTCCGTAACGTAAGCCTGGGTTCGAACCTTGCGTGAAAAGGCTTGGTTAACCTTCTCTGGATACCAATCGTTAATCGAGTTCGCGGCCTAACCGGCACTTCGACGAAACGAGCGGGCGCCTGGCGCCAAACCGGGAGCGACTGGAAGAGAGATGGGACTGGCAGACTTCACAGACAAGGGATGTCGTGTTGGCGGCCGGATTCTTGCCGCTCTATGCCTGTCGCTGCTGGTGGTGATTTCCCAGGCCTTTTTCTCCGTTGCCGACGCCGCCGATGCGCCGCTGGTGGCAAAAGGCTACAAGATGGCGGGCGATGCCACCAAGATGCGCATCGTCATGGATTTCGATCGCGAGCCTGACATCAAATGGTTTCTGCTGCGCGGACCCAATCGTCTGGTCATCGATCTGGCGAATACCAGGCTGGCCATCGACGCCAAGGATTTGAAGCCGCGCGGATTGGTCAAGGGCGTGCGGCTGGGCGCGCTCGGCGAGGGCGTTTCGCGGCTGATCGTCACCGGCAAGGGGCCGTTCGCCGTCGACAAGCTGGATGTGCTCAAGAATGAGGACGGAACCGGCTACCGCATTGCCATCGACATGTCGGCCGCCTCCGAACGGGAGTTCGACGCCGCCCTTGCCAACCAGGCGCTGACCACCGGCTCGACGGTTTCGACCGACAAGGGCGGGCGGGTTGGCACCGGACCGGTCTCCAATCCCGGCCACCGCTTCACCGTCGTCATCGATCCCGGCCATGGCGGCGTCGACGGCGGCGCCGAGGGTCTGAACGGCACCATCGAGAAGAACGTCACGCTGGCCTTCGCCACGGAACTGCGCGACAAGCTCGCGGCCATCGGCAAATACGATGTCTTCATGACCCGTGACACCGATGAATATCTGCGTCTGGACGACCGCGTGCGCATCGCCCGCCAGCATGAGGCCGACCTGCTGATTTCGATCCATGCCGACACGATCAGCGTCAAGGGCATCCGCGGCGCCACCGTCTACACCGTCTCCGACAAGGCGTCGGATCCCGAGGCGCAGGCGCTCGCCGACCGCGAAAATCTCTCCGATCAGTTCGCCGGCATGGTCATCAAGGACGATAACAAGGAAGTGACCGATATCCTGATCGACCTGATCCGCCGTGAGACGCACACCTTCTCGATGAGTTTCGCTCACACGCTGGTCGGCCAGCTGTCGACCAGCGTCGGTCTCATCAACAATCCGCAGCGTTCCGCGGGCTTCAAGGTGCTGAAGGCGCCGGACGTTCCATCGGTTCTGGTCGAACTCGGCTATCTCTCGAACGCCAAGGACGAGGCGCAGCTGCTTAACGCGGAATGGCGCGGCAAGGCGGCACAAAGCATCACCAATGCAGTTGCGCTGTTCGCATCCGCCAGGGCCGGGGCCGGAACCGGAGGTTGACATGCCTTGCGGCGCCTGCAACCAGAGGCGGCGTTGCTGTATGACAACAGCCGGTGCCTTTATTTGCGGCGGGGCGTCACGAAATCAGGCCTTGCCGTATTTTGTCCACATGGTGGCGACATGGGTTTTCGAATACGGATTGGGACCGGCTCGAAAGCTTGCGTGGAAGGCGGCTTCGTTTAGGAAATTCCCGAACCAAGGACTGGAGCGGGTATGATTCGTCTCATTGGCTATTTCTTCGGCATCGGCACGACGCTGGCCCTTCTGGTCGCGGCGGGCGTTGCGATTTACATCAGCCACCTGTCGAAGGATCTGCCTGACTACGAGGTGCTGGCCAAATACGAGCCGCCGGTGACCACGCGCATCCATGCCTCGGACGGATCGCTGATGGCCGAATATGCGCGCGAGCGGCGCCTGTATCTGCCGATCCAGGCTATCCCGGATCGCGTCAAGGCGGCCTTCCTGTCTGCGGAAGACAAGAATTTCTACAACCACCCCGGCATCGACGTGACCGGCCTTGGCCGCGCCATCATCGTCAACCTGCAGAATTTCGGCTCGGGCAGGCGCCAGGTCGGTGCCTCGACGATCACCCAGCAGGTGGCCAAGAACTTCCTGTTGACCGCGGACCAGACCTACGAGCGCAAGATCAAGGAAATGATCCTGGCCTTCCGCATCGAGCAGGCCTATCCTAAGGATCGCATCCTCGAGCTCTACCTCAACGAAATCTTCTTCGGTTTCGGCGCCTACGGTGTCGCCGGCGCGGCGCTCACCTACTTCGACAAGTCGGTGAACGAGCTGACCGTGGCCGAGGCCGCCTATCTGGCATCGCTGCCGAAAGGCCCCAACAACTACCATCCTTTCAAGCATGCCGATCGCGCGATCGAGCGCCGCAACTGGGTCATCGACCAGATGGTCGAGAATGGCTACGTCACGCGCGAGGAAGGCATCAAGGCCAAGGCCGAGCCGCTCGGCGTGACGCCGCGCCGCACCGGCACCTATCTGTTCGCCGGTGAATATTTCACCGAGGAGGTGCGTCGCCAGATTATCGCCCGCTACGGCGAGAACGCGCTCTACGAAGGCGGCTTGTCCGTTCGCACCACGCTTGATCCGAAAGTTCAGCTCATCGCCCGCAAGGCGATGCAGAACGGTTTGATCAAATACGATACGCTGCGCGGCTATCGCGGGCCGGTGAAATCAATCGACGTGTCCGGCGACTGGGGCGTCCCGCTGGGCGCCGTCAAGGGATTGGAGGACGTCCCCGAATGGTCTCTGGCCGTCGTGCTCGACTCCTCGGCGTCCGGTCTTTCGATTGGCCTGCAGCCCGCACGCCAGGCATCGGGCGACATCGTCAAGGAACGGGTCGAAGGCACCGTCAGCAAGGACGATATGGGTTTTGCCATGCGCCATATGGTCGACGGCAAGACGGTCAAGGCCAAGTCGCCGGCCGATGTGCTGAAACCCGGCGACGTCATCTTCGTGCAGAAGAACGAAGGCTCCGACAATACCTACAGCCTGCGCCAGGTTCCCGAGGTGGAAGGCGGCCTGATCGCCATGGATCCGCACACCGGCCGTGTGCTGGCCATGGTCGGCGGTTTCTCCTATGCGCAGTCCGAATTCAACCGCGCGACCCAAGCGATGCGCCAGCCGGGCTCCTCGTTCAAGCCGATCGTCTATTCGGCGGCGCTCGACAATGGCTATACGCCAGCCTCGGTGATCATGGACGGGCCGATCACCATTCAGAGCGGCAACACGACCTGGACGCCGAAGAACTATGACGGCACCGTCGCCGGGCCGGCAACCCTGCGCTCCGGCATCGAGAAGTCGCGAAACCTGATGACGGTGCGGCTTGCCAACGACATGGGCATGAAGCTGGTCGTCGAATATGCCGAGCGCTTCGGTGTCTATGACCATCTGGCGCCGTATCTGCCGATGGCGCTGGGCTCCGGCGAGACCACCGTCATGCGCATGGTTTCGGCCTATTCGATCATGGCCAACGGCGGCAAGTCGATCAAGCCGTCGCTGATCGACCGCATCCAGGACCGCTACGGCAAGACCGTGTTCAAGCAGGATGAGCGTGGCTGCGAAGGCTGCAACGCGCCTGAATGGAAGAACCAGCCGGAGCCGGAACTGGTCGACAATTCCGAGCAGGTGCTCGATCCGATGACCGCCTATCAGATCACCTCGATGATGGAAGGCGTGGTCCAGCGCGGCACCGGCGCCACCATCGGCGAACTCGGCCGGCACATTGCCGGCAAGACCGGCACCACCAACGACGAAAAGGACGCCTGGTTCATCGGTTTCACGCCGAACCTCGTGGTCGGCCTCTACATGGGCTACGACACGCCGCGCGGCCTTGGTCATGGCGCCACCGGTGGCGGTCTCGCCGCTCCGATCTTCAAGGATTTCATGCGCGTGGCGCTGGACGGCACGCCCAATGTCGACTTCAAGGTTCCGGACGGCATGAACCTGATCGCCATCAATCGCAAGACGGGTATGCGTGCCGCGTCGGGCGATCCGGGCACCATCATCGAGGCCTTCAAGCCGGGCACCGGTCCCGCCGACAGCTATTGGGTGATCGGCATGGGCGCCGACGGCTCCAACGCGTCGGGTGGCGCGCTGTCGCCGCAGGCCAACCAGGCCATCCAGGACGGCGGCGGCGGGCTCTACTGACGGGTCCAAGCGGATCGCTGGGCTGGCCTAGGGCCGGCCCATTTCGCTTTACACATGGCGGCGCCGTCCCTATGTATCGCGCCGACCGAAGTGTCACTTCAGCAACAGGACAAAATACCAGGCCATGCGCGCGGAAACGCAGAATATTGTCGACGAGATCAGGCAGGCGATAACCCTGCTGAGGAGGCATCTTTGACTGGGATCAGGCCATAAAGCGGCTTGAATACCTGAATGTGCGGGCCGAGGACGCCAGCCTCTGGAACGAACCGCTTGAAGCCCAGAAGCTGATGCGCGAGCGCCAGGGCCTCGAGGAGGGCATCGCGGCGGTCAAGGGCCTGACCCAGGCGCTGGAAGACAATATCGGCCTGATCGAGCTCGGCGAGGAAGAGGGCGACGAGGGCGTCATCGCCGAGGCCGAGGCGGCAATCCGCTCGATGCAGGGCGAGGCCAAGGCCCGCCAGGTCGAAACACTGCTTTCGGGTGAAGCCGACGCCAACGACACCTATCTCGAAATCCATGCCGGCGCCGGCGGTACCGAAAGCCAGGACTGGGCCTCGATGCTTTTGCGCATGTATACGCGCTGGGCCGAACGCCGCCGCTTCAAGGTCGAGGTGCTGGAAGTGCATGACGGCGAAGAAGCCGGCATCAAGTCCGCGACGCTGATGATCAAGGGCCACAATGCCTATGGTTGGCTGAAGACTGAATCGGGCGTCCACCGCCTGGTCCGCATTTCGCCCTATGACAGCAATGCGCGCCGGCACACCTCCTTCGCCAGCGTCTGGGTCTATCCCGTCATCGATGACACGATCGAGATCGATGTTTCCGAATCGGACGTGCGCATCGACACCTATCGCTCGTCGGGTTCGGGCGGCCAGCACGTCAACACCACAGATTCGGCCGTGCGCATCACCCATATCGCCACCGGCATCGCGGTCGCCTGCCAGGCCGAGCGTTCGCAGCACAAGAACCGGGCGAAGGCCTGGGAGATGCTGCGCTCGCGCCTCTACGAGGAAGAGCTGAAGAAGCGTGAGGCCATCGCCAACGCCACCGAAGCCTCGAAGAGCGACATCGGCTGGGGCCACCAGATCCGTTCCTACGTGCTGCAGCCCTACCAACTGGTCAAGGATCTGCGCACCGGCGTCGAAAGCACCAGCCCGTCGAGCGTGCTCGATGGCGACCTGGACGATTTCATGGAAGCCTCGCTGTCGCAGCGCATCGAAGGCGGCGCGGGCGAGGCCGTGGCGGATCTGGACTAGCACCGTCCGCCACTAGACCATAGCACCCGCTCGCACTTTCGTGGACCGAGCGGATCCATCACTCCCCACGACTTGGCGTGGTCATGAAGGGCACGTTTGCGGCCTTGGGCGGCCAGCAACGGGCGCAGCCTCCACGCAGCAATTTCTTGCGCCGACTCACATTTCGGCTCACCATTTGCGGCAGGAGGAGACAAAAGCATTTATGGCCGGTCGCGGCATATCTGCTGACGATTGGCCGCTGGGAAGACACGTTCCGGGAACGGGCAAGCGAAACGCTTGAAACCTCGTTTGAAAGGAGCGTTGCCATGTTTGCTGCCAGTTCCAGATCGGCCATCGCCGTTCCGTCGGTTGGCCAGCTTGTCCTTCCCCTTTGCGCGGTGATCGCGCTCCTGTCGGCGCCGGCCATGGCGCACGACGCCAAGCCGACTGCGGCCAAGCCGCAAGGCTGGAGTTATCCGTTCGCCTGCTGCGCGAATTACGACTGCCACGAGGTGTCGCAGACCTCGATCAGCGAGCGTCCGGAAGGCTATGTCATCAAGGACACTGGAGAGGTGCTGGCCTACAGCGACAGGCGCATCAAGAATTCACCTGACGGCGAATACCATTGGTGCGCTCATGAGGCCGGGCTTGATGCCGGCAAGACCATCTGCCTGTTCGTGCCGCCCTCGTCCTACTGAGTTCGCTGCCTGCCGTTCAGGGTATAGAGCCCGCTGACAGGCGGTTGCCAGGATCGCTTCTTTATGGTGCCCTGCCGCGTGGGCGGCGGACAATGGAGAGGTGATGTTGATGACCATCAAGGGAAGCTGCCACTGCAAGGCGACGACATTCGAGGTTTCAGAGGCACCGGAAACCGTGACGCAATGCACCTGCTCGTTCTGCTCGAAACGCGGCTCGCTCTGGGCCTATTATACCCCGTCGCAGTTCAAGCTCATCACGCCACTGAAAAACGTCTCCTTCTATGAGTGGGGCTCGAAAACCGTGAAACATGGGTTTTGCGCCAACTGCGGCTGCGGCACGTTCACCGAGACGCCGGATTGGTCGACCGGCGAGCCGGATTTCGACAATCCGAAGATCAGCGTCAACTCGCGGCTGTTCGACGACTTCAATCTCGACAAGGTGGAAGTGGTGGTCATTGACGGCAGGAATCTCTGGTAACTGATCCCGGGAAAAGCCGCCGCGGGCGCTTTTCCCATTCCGTTTTTCGCCGCAATTCATGGTACAAGTCGCGGGAAGGGCTGATTTGGCGCCGTCGAAAAAGGCGCGACTTGGAGAGGGACCATCTATGAAGAAGACTATGCTCGTCGTCGTGGCGACGGCTTTGCTCGTGAGCGCTTGCACCACCACCGATCCGTATACGGGCGATCAGAAGATTTCCAACACGGCCGCGGGTGCCGGTCTGGGTGCCCTTGCAGGTGCCAGCCTTGGTCTGCTTGCCGGCGGCAATGACCGCCGCAACGCGCTGATCGGCGCCGGCATCGGTGCGCTGGCCGGCGGCGCCATCGGCGCCACCATGGATCAGAACGAAGCTGAACTGCGCCGGCAGCTCCAGGGCACCGGTGTCAGCGTCACCCGCAGTGGCGACCAGATCATCCTCAACATGCCGTCGGACATCACCTTCAATGTCGATCAGGATGCGGTGAAGCCCGGCTTCTATCCGGTGCTGAACTCGGTTGCGCTGGTGCTGAAGAAATTCAAGCAGACTACGGTCGATGTTTTCGGTCACACCGATTCGACCGGAGGCGACCAGCACAATTTCGACTTGTCGCAGCGCCGCGCACTCGCGGTTGCCAACTATCTGTCCGGTCAGGGCGTCGATCAGCGCCGCTTCGCCGTCACCGGCTTCGGCAAGACGCGGCCGATCGCATCCAATGCGACGGCCGCCGGCCGCGAGCAGAACCGTCGCGTCGAGATCCAGTTGTCGCCGCTCACCTGACGATCTGTTCGGCAACGACTGTGAAAACGGCCCCAATGCGGGGCCGTTTTTGTTTGAGCGGCCATCGGCGCCCGCAGCTGTCACGCCTATTAGCAATAGCTAAATAACTGCTTTCCTACAGTCACGGAAAGGAATAGCATCATCGCTGTTCCAGAGGGGACGAGGCGGTACAACTGGCCGCGCAACAAGCATTTTCCCGCCTCGGTCTTGCACGGCCAGACGAAATATTTGGGAGGAATGCATGACAAGAACAGCCAGCCTCGGGCGCTATGGCGTCCTCGCTTTGACTAGTATCGTAGGCGCCTGGTTGGGGCTCGCTACGGCTCAGGCCGAGGACGCCAACAAGGCCGACATCGAAGCCTTGAAGAAATCATTGGCCAAGTATGAAGACTACACCACAGCTGTCCGCGACCTCTATCTGTCGACGGTCGGCTGCGTCTTCTACAGTGGCGAAAAGATACCGGGCTCGATGGATTACCCAAAAGGTGCCATGGGCGTCCATTTCGTCAACGTCCCAAGCGTCGGCCAGAAGCTCGATCCGATGAAGCCCAACGTGCTGATCTACGAGCCGACCAAGAAAGGCCTGAAGTTGGTCGGCGTGGAATGGCTGGTGCCGTTGACACCGGACACCAAGGAGGTTCCCACACTGTTTGGCCAGAAATTCATGGGTCCGATGGAGGGACACTATCCGCTCATTCCGAGGGAGTTCGTCCACTACGATCTTCACGCCTGGCTGTTCAGGGACAATCCGAACGGCATGTTCAGCCCGACGAATCCGAACGTGAAATGCAGCAAGGCCGATTTTCCGATGCTGGAGAAGCCGACCAAGATGATGCCTGGGCCGATGTAGCGGCCGACTAGGCCATATATGTCGGCGCTGAATTCCGTTGCGTTGGTCCTGAAGAAGTCCCGCCAGACGACCGTCGACGTGTTCGGCCATACCGATTCGATCGGCAGCGACCGGCACAATTTTCAATCGGTCGCAATGCCGTGCGCTGGCGGTCGCCAACTATCTGTCCGGCCACAAACGGCCCTCGCGTGGGGCCGTTTTTGTGTTGTGAGCCCACTTAAGATATTGCGTCAGCCCGCTGTCACCGCGTCGGTGAGAATGGAGCAGATACGCGAGATTGCTTCATCCGGAAGATCTGTCCAGCAAGGCAGGCCCAGTTGAGTCGCAACAAGCGTCTCGGTGACCGGCAGCGGTACTCTGGGAAAATGTTCGAAGGCTGTGTGCCGATGCAGGCCGCCGCCCCACCATCGACGGACACCAATACCGGCTTGCGTCAGCACCATGAGCGCCCTTTCCATCGAGTCCGACGGCAGTCCAACGGTAACGGTGGAGGATATCCAGCGTTCGCCGAATCCATCCTGCACGTTCAACCCGGAAGTCGAATCAAGCGAGCGGCAATAGCCTCTGGCAACACGCTGGTAGGCGGCACGTGTAAGTGCCCAACCGTCCAGTGCGGCGAGGCCGACGGCCGCGCTGTACTCATTGAGCTTGCCATTCAACCCCGGCGATGCCGCCTCGCGCGAATTTGCAAAACCAAAATTGGCTCTCTTCACGATTTCGTCGATCAGAGCGCCGTCATCGGACGCGATGAAGCAACCTTCGCCAACGCCGAGTGCCTTGGTGGCATGCAGGCTGACGACTGCCGGAACCCGCGATGGCGTCAGTGAGTCGAAGGCCGCGGCCGCGTCGATTGCCACGGCAAGACCGGTATCGCTCTTGAACCGATCCCAGTTCGCGGCATCCATCGGGCCGCCGAATGGCATGACCGGCATGACGGCACCGACCTTGCCAGGAGCCTGACTGAGGAGTTGTATCGCCGCCTCTGGCAACAATTGCTGGGTGTCGAGGTCGACATCGATAAGCCAGGGAACGAGCCCTGCGAGGACCGCCGCGTGCGCGCTGGCGGCGAAGGTCCAGGACGGCATCATGCAGAGACTGCCCCTCGCCGGTTTTTGCGCCATCAGGGCCAGCGCCAACCCCAGCGTTGCGTTTGCCAGGCACGCGACATGACCCACGGCAATCCGTGCCCTGAGAGCTTCCTGGAAGCGCTGATTTAGCGGCCCGTTGTTGCTGTACCAGCGGTTCGCGTCAATCTCGCGCAGATAGGGCAGGATGTCGTCCGCCGTTGGCAGGCGCGGGCGCGCGACCGGGACATCAGGCGCTGGATCGGGATCGGCATCCCATAATCTGCCCGTCATGAAGCTTTGCGACCGTCGGCAATCTTGGGCAGGTAAAGATCTTCATTGGCGGGCAATGGCCGCAAGGTTTCGGGCCGGCTGCTGCCGATCTGGAACCAGATGCTGGTCTGCGAGATGACGTAGCAATGCCAATGCTCGATGCAAAGAAACACGAAGCTGGAGAATGGTATCGCCTCGCGGCCACAGAGACGACGATTGCGGCGCCAATGCCTGACATAGGCGCTGCCAAGCGATATGGCCTGTCGCTTGGCAATCAGGGTTCGAAGAAGACGGGTGGCCGTCAGAGCGGCCGCAGCCAGTTCTGCGAGCCGGCCCATGCCGGAACGCTCTCTTCCAACCAACATCGCCTGGGCGGCTCGGCTGCGACGGAAGCCCGGCGATCCGACATACCCATCCACCAGGCGATCGAAATAGGCATCCGGCTCATACAGACGCCGCACCAACTTGTCGTAGCCGGCCTTGAGGACTTCGCGCGTCATGTTCTTGGGATGAAAACTGACATGAGGGTCACTCAGATCCAGCCGGCCTTCGGTCCTCAGCCGGTCGTAAAGTGGAGTCGTCGGGATCGGGCACAGGATGCTTACGGTAACCGGTGCGATGCCGCTTTGCTGAATGAACGCGAACTGCTCGTCGAAGATCGCTTCGTCATCGGCATCGAATCCAACGATGAAGCCGGCCTGAATCACCAGTCCCGCGCCGCGAATGCGTTGCAACTTCTCGATCATGGAGTCGCCGCGGACGTTTTGAACCTTCCTGGTTTCTGCCAATGACGAGGCGCGG
The DNA here is from genome assembly GCF_006441315.1 of Mesorhizobium sp. B2-4-19. Lineage (NCBI taxonomy): Bacteria > Pseudomonadati > Pseudomonadota > Alphaproteobacteria > Hyphomicrobiales > Phyllobacteriaceae > Mesorhizobium > Mesorhizobium sp. B2-4-19. The sequence goes on from NZ_VFUV01000021.1 coordinate 78,801, forward strand.
GGCGATTCGATCCCGACAAAGACCTGGCGGAAGTTGGCCAGCCGCATCAGATCGAGCATTTCCTCATCGTCGGCCAGATTGATGCTGGCCTCGGTGGAGAACACCAGCGGATAGTTGTTTGCCTGCTGCCAATCGATCAGGACGCGCAGCAACTCCTTGGCCTTGGCCTTGTTGCCGATAAAATTGTCGTCGACCAGGAAGCAGGTGCTGAACCCGGCTTTCACGATCGCCTTGCATTCGAGGATCATTTGCGCGGGCAACTTGAGGCGTGGGCGGCGACCGAAGATGGTTATGATGTCGCAGAATTCGCACAGGAAGGGACAGCCTCGCGAGAACTGCAGCGATGCCACCATGTAGCGTCCGGACTTCAGCAGGTCGTATCGCGGCGTCGGCACGATCTCCATGTTCGTTTTCGCGTCTTGCTCGTAACGCCGATGCACTGCTTCGCCCATGGCGAAAGCCGTCAGGAAGCGCGGCCATGTCTCCTCGGCTTCGCCGATAAAGCGCACGTCACAACGATCGACAAATTCCGATTCCGATACTGAGACATAGGGACCGCCCACCACTGCGGTAACCGGAAGATCGCGGAGCCGATCGAGGATTTCGAACATGCGGTCACGCTGCACGATCATGCCGGTCACGCCAACGATGTCGAAGTCGCCGAGGTGCTCGAAATCGATGTCCTCGACGTTCTCGTCGACCAGGACGACATCGCAATGCTCTGGAGCAAGGGCCGCCAGTGCCGGCAAGGAGCCTGTCACGATCCAACTGCGCTTGCCGCCGGGAAGAATGGCGAGAACCTCATCGCGGGTCCAGATGGAGGGATGGAAACGCGGATTGATGAGACAGATCCGAAGCCGGCGCGGCGAAGGGAGGTGCGAACTGTGCATCATGTTGAGCCGATCTGACCGGAGTTACTGGGGGCAGCGTTTCACGTCGTTGATGGCGTGGTATACAGGGCCATGTCGAACGTATACGGCAATTCCATGAGATATTACAATTGACTGGTATTAGTCCGTACAGCGCGCTTGTTGCGCATTATGAGGCGTGTTTGGCGCGACACGGAGACACATGTAAAGGAGTCGACTGGCCCGATGCCGAAGGAGCGGCCACGCGTTATCGCGTCATGGCAGAGGTGGTGCGTGAGCGCGACCCGGTCGACCTGCTCGACTTCGGTTGCGGCGCCGGTCATTTCCTCGACTATCTGCGTAACGCTGATCGCAAGGTGCACTACCGGGGGCTCGATCTGTCGGCGCGGTTCGTTGACCTGTGCCGGCGCAAGTATCCCGGCGTGGTTTTTGATTGCCTGGACGTGATGCAGGACGGAGCGGCTGTGCCCGAGGCCGACTACATCATCATGAACGGTGTCTTCACCGAGCGTTGCGGCATCGCCTACGAGACGATGTTCGATGCCATGACTGGATTGCTGGCAAAAATGTTCCCGCATGCTCGCAAGGGAATGGCCTTCAACCTGATGTCGAAACACGTCGACTGGGAGCGTGAGGATCTCTTTCACGTGCCCTATGACCGGATTGGCCGCTTCGTCGTCAGTCAATTGTCGCGCCATCACCTTATCCGCGCCGACTACGGACTCTACGAATACACTGTTTACGTCTACAAGGCTGCCGCATAGCCGGACAATCCCCGGTGAGCAGACCAGGATGCAAGGCAAGGGCGCGCGGGGGGCAGCATGGCGGACGTGGTGATTTTTGGGGCAGGGCAGCTCGCCGAAGTTGCCAAGGCCTATCTCGACAGATTCAGCGAGCATCGCGTCGTTGGGTTCACAGTCGATGAAGCCTTCCTCACGCAAACCGAGTTCAAGGGCCTTCCCGTGGTCGCCTGGGAAAGGCTTGAGGAGCGCTTCCCGCCGGATGCCGTCCAGCTGCTCGGTCCGCTCAGCTACCAGAATCTCAACGAGTTCCGCAGGAATAGGCACAGGGAGGGCAGGGCGCGCGGATACGCCTTTGCGCGCTTTATCCATCCCTCGACCCACAATATGGCGGAGACGGTTGGCGACAACTGCTTCATTCTGGAAAACTGCACGCTGCAGCCGTTTGTTCGCCTCGGCGAGGGCATCATCATCTGGAGCGGCAGCCATGTGGGTCATCATTCCATCATCGAAGACTTCTGCTTCGTGTCGTCGCTGGTGGGACTAGCGAGCGGCGTCCGTATCGGTACGTGCAGCCTGATCGGTGGCCAGGTCGGCGTCGACAACGGCATCACGATCGGCGCGGGAAGCTACATCGAGTCCCGTTGCATGATCCGGCGCGATGTGCCGCCCAACAGTGTGGTTCGTCATCCCTCGGATCTGCCGAAGCCCTATTCCAGCACCCGTATCAAGTCGATGAAGTTCCGCTGATGCCCGACCATCAGAGGAAATGGACCCGGCGGGGATTGCTGGTGTTGGTAAAGGCGGGACAAGGGTGGTGGGCCAGTCACGCACAGTCCCCAACGGTCCTCGCCCTTTCGCCGCGGCTTTGGCGCATCTATTTCGCAGGACGCAACAGCGACAACCGATCATCCATTCTGGCCGTCGATGTCGACCCGGAAGACGGCATGCGTGTGTTGGACGAGTATCTCGATCCACTCCTGGAGTGGGGCCCGCCAGGCAGTTTCGACTGCACCGGGCTGGGGCCGTCTTGTGCGCTGATGATCGGCAGGCGCGTGCATCTCTACTATTCCGGTATCTATCCCCGTCTCGACGTCCGCTCCCAGACGGCGATCGGGGTCGCTGTCAGTGATGATGGGCTGAGTTTCGAGAGAGCATTTGCCGGGCCGATCCGCAGCATCGGCCCGGCTGATCCCTATTTCGTTTCGACGCCCTTTGTCAGTGCGGTCGAGGGCGGCTATCGCATGTGGTACACCAGCGGTACCGGCTGGACCGAGACCAAGGGTATGCTGGAGCCGGACTACGTCCTTCGCACCTGTTTTTCACCAGATGGCATGCTGTGGGAAACGGGCTCGAGCGTCGTCCTGTGCGACGATCTTGGTGACGGTATCAGCCAGACGCGTCCCTGGATCGCACGTGAGGCTGGTGGCATGCGCCTGTGGTACAGCCGGCGCGGGCTGGACTTTCGCGCCGGCGGCAAAGAAGCCTACCGACTGTTTTCCCGTCGCATGGACGCCCGGAACGGAACCGTCGGCGGAGCCGAGCCCGTGATCTTCAGCAATCCGCCGGCCGCCGGCGAGTTCGACAGCTCGATGCAGGCCTATTGCTGTGTCATGCAGCGCCCCTCCGGTGACGTGATGTTCTACAATGGCAACGGGTTTGGCGAGGCCGGCATCGGCTGGGCAACCCGCGATTTGACTTGAGCAGGCCCGAATGACTTTCGAATTTCGAATCCCGATCCTGCCCGAACAGGAGTTTTTTTCAAACGTCAAACTGGCTGCCTTGTCGCTGGCCAGTCTCGGCGGCGCCTATGCCGCCGCTCCCATTGTGGTCTCCGTCGGGGGGCATGCCGACTTCAGCGAAATCAGTGCCGTCAATCGATGGTCATCGGCCTATCCGGTGACGTGGCGTCCCGTGCCTCACGCTGTCAGCGATCGGGGCTTTTCCTCCGGCTTCGACCGTTATGCCGAACCGCCACGCGGTGATGTCATCATCCTTGTGGACGCTGACGCCTGCCTGATGCGGCCCATCGACGGCCTTCTGCAAAGCATGCGCGACGCCGCCCGTCCTAGCGTGGCCGGGCTGCCGGCGCATTTCTCGCCATTCTCCAGAAATGGCGCGGAAAATGACGCGGCGTGGCGCCGACTTCTCGGGGCATTCGGCTTCGGCGATACGCCCCTGAATTTCCGATATTCCCAGTCGCCGGATGAAGCGTTCGGTGGCTGCCCGCCGTATTTCAACTATGGTTTCGTCGTCTTCAACAAGATGGCATTCACCGCTATTCAACCGTTGATCCGCCCGCTGACGGCGCGCGTATTGGACTATTTGAAGGATACGCCCTCCATCTTCTTTTCTGCCCAGATCGCGCTGTCATTGGCGATCCTGACGGTTGGAGCCGATCTTTTGCCGCTTGGGCCGCAGTACAATTGCCCGAACTCGGACGAGATGCTGGCGCACGGGCTGCATGACGCGGCTGATATCAGGGTGCTGCATTATCTTCGCCGCGAGCAGTTCGACCGTCACAGCTTCCTGTGCAACCGCGACGAATTCGACGCCTTCTGCAACGCGTCATTCGCCTCTCCGGTTCTGCAAGCCTTCCAGCGGCACGTTCGAAGCCTGCCTCGCCTCTTCTATGGCGAAGGGGAAGCATAGTGACGGGCAAGCTCACCATCGCTGTCATGCAGCCATACTTCTTCCCCTATGCGGGTTATTTCCGCCTGATGGCCGCGAGCGACATCTTCGTTGTTTTCGACGATGTCCAGTTTGCGCGCCGGGGAAGGGTGCACCGCTGCGAAATGACACCGGGACACTGGCTGACATTGCCGGTTGCGCCGATGCCTTTCGACGCGCTGATAAAGGACCTGCGCTGGGCGAACGATGCCCGAACCACCTTGGACAAGCGGCTGGCTGTCTTCGGCCTGCCAGGCCAAGCGCGGACGCCAGCGGCAGAGCAGATCAACGGCCACCTGACCGGGTCCCTTGGTGACGTGACAGATTTTATCGAGGAAGGTCTTCGGCTGACGGCCGATGCGCTCCAGCTCAGACCGGATGTCGTACGCAGTTCGAGCCTCGGCATCGATCCTGCCTTGCGTGCACAAGCCCGTGTGATCGCCATCGTTCAGGCGCTTGGCGGCCAGCGCTACATCAATGCTCCCGGCGGACGTAGCCTCTATTCACGCGATGCCTTTCAGCAAGCAGGTATAGATCTTCGATTTCTCGTGCCCTATGCAGGAAGGTTCCCGCACATTTTGCCTGCTTTGCTAGGCAACGGCGTTGCCGATCTTCGCGATGATATCCGAAAGACGTGCCAATTGGCCAAGTGATCGTTTGCCGATCGCTTGGCGGCTATTTCAGGCCTGGCCCAGTCAGACCTTGGCGACGATGCGCATGAAGGCCGGCATGTCGTCGCCGAAGCCAACGGTGGTGTCGCTGTCTTCCTGGTGGCGATGGCGGGCAGGACGGCTGTTGTCTCGCTGCGGCCTGGTGTCACCGCGTTCCGGTGCGCGCTGTTCGTTGCGATCGGAGGATTTGCGTTCGGTGTTTTCCGAACGGATCGCGTCCTTGCGTGCGCGCCGCTCGCTGATATCGGCGACGGCCGTCTCAGTCACATCGGGCTGTTCTTGCTGTGCGACCACGGTCGAGGCGTCTTCCTCGCTGTGTCTGGCACGGCGTTCGCCGCCCTTCTTGCGCTCGCCTCTGTCCTTGCGATCGTCGTCCTTGCGGCCGGCGCGACGCGGCGCGCCTTTGCCACGGCGCGGAGCGTCATCCTCACCGCCTTCGCTGGCCACGACCGTCGACAGGTCGCCGTCATGCCATTCGATCTTGTTGCCGATCAGCCGTTCGATGGCGTCGATATATTTGGTGTCGGACTTCGTCGCGATGGTGAAGGACTTGCCGGAGCGACCGGCACGGCCGGTGCGCCCGATGCGGTGGACATAGTCCTCGGCATGGATCGGCACATCGTAATTGAAGACATGGCTGACATCGGGGATGTCGAGGCCGCGCGCGGCGACGTCCGATGCCACGAGGTAGCGCAGCTTGCCATCACGGAAATTGGCAAGCATCTGCATGCGGGCGCGCTGGTCCATGTCGCCATGCAGAGCGCCGGCATCGAAATCATACTTCAGCAGCGAGCGGAACAGTTCCGACACTTCGACCTTGCGGTTGCAGAAGATGATGGCGTTCTTCAACTCCGCGTCTTCGGCCTTGATGAGGTTGCGCAACGTCTCGCGCTTGTCCCAGGGCTTCGAGCCTGATTTGACCAGCCGCTGGGTGATGTTGGTGGCGGCCGACGCGGCCTTCGAAACTTCGACACGCACCGGCGCGTGCAGAAACTTTTCCGTCAGCTTGGTGATTTCCGGCGGCATGGTCGCCGAGAAGAACAGCGTCTGCCGGGTGAACGGGATCATCTCGCAGATGCGCTCGATATCGGGAATGAAGCCCATGTCGAGCATCCGGTCGGCCTCGTCGATGACGAGGATCTCGACGCCGTTGAGCAGAAGCTTGCCGCGCTCGCGATGGTCGAGCAGACGGCCAGGCGTCGCGATCAGCACGTCGGCGCCGCGCTCCAGCTTCTTGTCCTGCTCGTCGAACGACACGCCGCCGATCAGAAGCGCGATGTTGAGCTTGTGGTTCTTGCCGTATTTGACGAAGTTTTCCTCGACCTGCGCGGCAAGCTCGCGCGTCGGTTCGAGAATCAGGGTGCGCGGCATACGGGCGCGGGCGCGACCCTTTTCCAGCCGGGTCAGCATCGGCAGCACGAAGGAGGCCGTCTTGCCGGTGCCGGTCTGGGCTATGCCCAGCACGTCCTTGCCGAGCAAGGCGTGCGGGATGGCACCGGCCTGGATCGGTGTCGGCTGCGTGTAGCCGGCATCGGTAACTGCGGAAAGCACCTTCGGCGACAGGCCGAGGTCTGAAAAGGTCAACGCTTCTTGAGCGATCGTGGTGTCTGAGGACAAGTGTTGTTGTCTTTGGCTGGTTCGGGGAGGCGCAACGTTATTCGTCGCGGCAAGCGCCACGCGCTTGCAAGATTGGCATTGCGATTAGGCGCAAGTCCGCGATTTGTCAACAGAAACGGGCGGGATTGGCGCGATTGTGAAGCTGTAACCTTAATCGCGATGCTTAATCCGGCCGCTCGTCTCTGTGTCGGCTCAGTAACGGAACTGCTCGGCAAGGATGCGCTCGTTCCAGGAGTGATTGGGGTCGAACAGCAAGGTTGCCGTCGCCGCAGGCGACTCCCGCACCGTTACCGAGGTCACCGCCTTGACCTCCGTATGGTCCGCCGCGGCGTTTACCGGCCGCTTTTCCGGCTCCAGAATATCGAAGCGCACGGTCGCCTTGTTGGAGAGCAATGCGCCCCGCCAGCGGCGCGGGCGAAACGGGCTGACCGGCGTCAGTGCCAGGAGCGGCGCGTCGAGCGGCAGGATCGGGCCATGCGCTGAAAGATTATAGGCGGTGGATCCGGCCGGCGTCGCGATCATGACGCCATCGCAACTGAGTTCCTCGAGCCGTATCTGGTCATCGACGCTGATGCGGATCTTGGCCGTCTGGTAGGATTGGCGCCACAGCGCAACCTCGTTGATCGCCAGCGCCGAGACGGTTTCGCCTTCCGAGGTGACGGCCAGCATTTCCAACGGCCGGATGGTTTCGGCGACCGCGGCCGCGATACGCTCGGTGAGCCCTCCGGAACGGTACTCATTCATCAGGAACCCGATGGTGCCACGATTCATGCCGTAGACCTTCTTTCCCGTTCCCATCGTGTCGCGCAAGGTCTGCAGCAGGAAGCCGTCGCCGCCCAGGGCCACCACAACCGCGGCCTCGGCGACCGAACACTGGCCATAGCGCGCCGACAGACTTTCCAGCGCCGCCTTGGCGTCTGCTGTGTCGGACGAGACGAAGGCGATGCTGTTGGCGGCTGTGCTCATGGCTCCCCGATCGCGACCGATTGGCGCCGGCAGGTCTGGCCGCGCCCGCGCCGGGGTAGCACGGGGCGGGCAGGTCTGCAAAGAGAGCCGTTGCGCCGGCACGCTAGGCATGCCGCGATGGCATCATCCGAACCCGCGGATCGCGCTTCATGACAGGGCAGGCGCGAATGTGATGGTTAAGGCGGGGCTTAAAGTCTCGTAAAGGCGGAACGATCATGTTAGCCGGCATGAACGGCGTGGGGGCGCCCGCAGCACCGCTGTATCCTTCGGGATGCCTAAAGGACGCTGCGGCAGTTTTGATTTGTGCGCATGCCTCCTCAGGGGACACGCGCCAGCCAGACGAGGCCGACATATTGCCGGTAGCACGCCTGATCATCGTCTTTGTCATGCTGGGTAGCTTCGCGCTGGTCTTCGCCGAGCTAGTGCGCCAGTCGGAAAATATGAGCATGAGACCGCTGCCGACAGCGTCGCGCTGCGGCGATGCCGCCGGAATGCCTTGCCCGCAACGGGCACTCTAGGTCGCCGGAAGACGCCACTCGTCTGTAGATACCGCCGACGCGCGGCCCGTCCTGAGCGACAGTTTCATGCTCGGGCGACCGGAGCCCTGGCTGGCGCAAGTTTGGTCGTTGCAATTGCGCCTGAAAAGCCGAAATTCTGTGCGGTCGTACCGAGCGCGAAAGAGATACCTGTGCCCCTGCCATTCCGGTCGCAGCTTGCTGCGTTATCAGGACAACTGGGCCAACCGCTGCAATGTCTGCGAAAAGATATTGACTGTATAGTTAGTTATAATTAATCCTGACGCAGACCACCAAGTCGGCCAGTTGGCATCCGCCGGTGAATGGCCGCGAAAAGGGGAATATTTGACAGCCAGCCGGCCCGTCTTGGGCCGAAGGGCACAGCCACGCTTGTTCATCAGCAGGAGACGGACCGAGGCGGCGACGCAGCCGGTCCCCAAAAATGGGAGCACTAGCATGAACTGGAAACTGACCGCGGCGGCCGTCGGGCTTTCGCTGCTCGCCGCAGCCGGCGTTGCCCGCGCCGATGGCGAACTCAACATCTACAATTGGGGCAACTACACCAGCCCGGACCTCATCAAGAAATTCGAGGAGACCTACAAGGTCAAGGTCACCGTCACCGACTATGATTCCAACGACACCGCATTGGCCAAGGTCCGGCAGGGCGCGTCCGGCTATGACATCGTCGTGCCGTCGGCCAGCGTCGTACCGGTCTGGATCAGCGAAGGTCTGCTCCTGGAGACCGACCCCAACAAGATGGAGAATTTCAAGAATGTCGATCCGCGATGGGTCGACGTTCCCTTCGATCCGGGCCGCAAATACACTGTTCCGTGGCAGTGGGGGACGACAGGCATTTCGGTGAACAAGTCGGTCTATGCCGGCGATCCGAACACCTCGGCGATCTTCCTCGACCCGCCGCCTGAGCTTGTCGGCAAGATCAATGTCGTGCCGGAAATGGGGGACATCATGTTCCTCGCCATCGCCTATGAGGGCGGCAAATATTGCACCAACGACATGCAGGTGCTGAAGAAGGTGCACGACAAGCTGGTCGAGGCGAAGGCGAAATGGCTTTCGCTCGACTACGCGGCCGTTGACGGCCTGGGCCGGGGCGACATCGCCGCCGGCGTCAACTGGAACGGCATATCGCTGCGCGAGCGGCTGCAGAACGACAAGATCGTTTACGGCTACCCCAAGGAAGGTTTTCCGATCTGGATGGACAATGTCGCCGTCCTCAAGGACGCCAAGAATGTCGAGAACGCCAAGCTGTTCCAGAATTTCATCATGGATCCCAAGAACGCCGCGATGATCTCGGCTTTCGCCCGCTACGCCAACGGCATCAAGGGCTCCGAGGCTTTCATGCCGGACGACATGAAGACGGCGCCGGAAGTGGACGTTCCTGCTGAATTCGCCGCCAAGGGCCAGTTCATGCCGGCTTGTCCATCGGATGTGCAGGCGCTCTACACGAAGATCTGGACCGACCTTCAGAAATAGCGTCGCCGGCCGAACCCAACCAACAGCCACTGGGCCGCGACCCGCGGTCCGGCACCCTCCATGCCAGGTGCGGTCTCGCGATCGCAGGAGATTTCCGATGTCCGATCTCGACCTCTGCTATATGCCGGCCCACGAAGCGCTGCGGCTGTTCAAGGCCAAGGAACTCTCGCCCGTCGAACTGATGCAGGCCACCATTCGCCGCGCCGAAGCCACCAGATCGGCGATCAACTGCTTCACCTTCACGCATTTCGAGGAGGCGATGAAGCTGGCCGCCCGGGCCGAGGCGAAATACGCCAGGGGCTCCAGGACCGGCGCGCTGGAAGGCCTGCCGATCGGCATCAAGGATGAGAGCTATATCAAGGGCAAGCCGACCTCGCATGGCTCGCTGCTGTCCAGGGATACCATAGGCGGCCACACCTCGACGATGAACGAGCGCATCATGAAGGCCGGCGGCATCGTGCATGCCCGCACGGCGACGCCGGAATTCAGTTGTGCAGGATACACCTGGTCGAAGCGGTGGGGAGTGACTCGCAATCCGTGGAATCGCGATTTCACGCCGGGCGGCTCTTCGGGTGGTGCTGCGGCAACGCTCGCTTCCGGAACATCATCGATTGCCACCGGTTCGGATATTGCCGGATCGATCCGCATTCCGGCCTCGGCCTGCGGTCTCGTCGGCTACAAGCCGCCTTACGGCCGCAATCCCGACGAGCCGCCCTTCAATCTCGATTTCTACTGCCACACCGGGCCGCTGGCGCGAAACGTCAGGGATGCCATCCTGTTGCAGAACGTCATGGCCGGACCGAGCCCGCTCGACATCGCCACGCTGCGCCCCAAGCTGCGCCTGCCGCTCGACTACAAGCCGATCAAGGGTTGGAAGATCGCCTTTTCCATGGATCTCGGCTCCTTCGAGGTCGACCCCGACGTGCGCAAGAACACGCTCGCCGCCTGCGATGTGTTCCGTTCACTCGGCGCCACGGTCGAGGAAGTCGATCTTGGCTGGGACGACGGGGTGCTCAAGGCCGGGATGGCCTATCTAGAGCACCTGTTCGGCGCGTCGCTGTCGCAACTGCTTGCGGAGCACGCCAGCGACATGACCAGCTATGCCAGGCGGTTTGCCGAGGACGGGCAAAAGTCCAAGGCCACCGACTTCGTCGCGACGCTGGACGTGGCGGCCAGGATGTACCAGACGCTCGGCCCGCTGCTGGAGACCCACGATGTGCTGATCTGCCCGACAAACGCGCTGCCCGCGGTGCCGGCGGAGTTCGACCAGACCAGGGACACGGTCGAAATCAACGGCAGGGAGGTGAACCCCTCGCTGGGTTGGGTGATGACGACGCCATTCAACATGCTGAGCCGTTGCCCAGTTCTGTCCATACCGTCGGGCCACGCCGCCAGCGGCGTGCCGACAGGCATCCAGATCGTCGGCCGCACCTATAGCGATGCCGATGTCTTCCGGGCCGGACTGGCCTATGAAACGGCCCGGGGCCAATGGTATGGGAGCACCGGGACGCGCCCGTCGCTCTGAGCGATTTCCGCGATGAGCCGGCGTGCCATATGGCAAGGCAATCTATGTGGCGGGATATCTCCGCCATGGGTCCGAAAGGCCTCGAAAAATGGCGCAACGCAAGGCAACCGCAAAGCCGGAGAAACGCAAGCTCGCGACGACCAAGGGCGCGGCAAACGATGCCGCGCCGCCCAAGGACCGCCGGCGCGAGCGCGGCGAAGCCAGCGTGCAGCGCATCATCGACGCCACCATCGAGCTCATCGCGGAGGAGGGCCTTGCGAGCCTCACCATGCAGCGCATCGCCGAACATGTCGGCTCGTCCAACGCGCTGGTCGTCTTTCATTTCCGCAGCAAGGAAAACCTGTTCCGGGCCGTGCTTCAGTATCTCAGCGATCAGTATGATGCGCTGTGGATCAGCCTGGTGCGGGCGCCCGGCCTGTCGCCGGTCGAAAGGCTGTTGGGCGCCGTCGATTGTGCGCAGCGTTTCGCCCGGCAGCATCCCAAATGGGTGTCGGTCTTTGTCGTGTTCTCCAGCGACCGCAAGAGCATGCAGATCTACAATGAAATCGGCCTGCCGAGCGATCTCGCCTACACCGCCGAAGCGCGCGAGCTGCTGATTGAGATTTCGCGCAGCGGCGGCTATACCGGCGTCGACATCGACACCTTGTCGGAGAGCCTGAATTATCTGGTTCACGGCGCATGGTACTGGGACCATCTGAACCCTTCGAGCCGCGACACCAATGTGCTGCGCAAGACCATGCTGCTCCTGCTGCATCGGGCATTTCCGCGGCATTTCGAATTGATGCCGTAGTTGTTCTCAGGGCCGCTGCCGCAGATGGCAGCCGGCTTGGCGTTTCTGTGCCAGATACTCGTCGATCAGCTGGCGGTAGCGCACCTTGCCGAAGCTCGGGAAATGGCCGCCATGTACGACCGAGACGTCGAGCTCGCGCATGGCGAACAGCGTCGCCATGTAGTCTGGAATATCCGAGTGATAGACGTCGTCGATCAGCGGGCCGTCATAGATGATGTCGCCGGACAGCAGGACGCCGGTCTTCTTCTCGAAGAGCGCGATGCCTCCGGGTGAATGGCCCGGTGTGTGGATCACCTCGAAGGCGCGGTCGCCGAGATCGACGATGTCGCCATGTTCGAGCAGACGGTCGGCGGGGGCAGGCAGGATCCGGTAGCGGGACGACTCCCAGCCCTGCGGCATGCCATCGAACATATCGTCGGTCGCATAGCGGTCAGCCACCGTCCATTCGTTGCGCGGATCGGCGAGGACTTTTGCTTCGGCCCGGTGCACGCAGCGGTCGGGAAATTCGTGATGGCAGCCAATATGGTCGAAATGCGTATGGCTGGCGACGCAGGTCAGCTTGCGCTCCGTTACCAGCGGCACATGTGTGCGCAGGCTGAAATGGCCGAGGCCGGTGTCGAACAGAAGGTCGCGGTCGCGGCCGCGCACATGCCAGATGTTGCAGCGGAAGAACGGTTTGATCCACGGCTCATGGATCAGCGTGACGCCGTCGGCCATGCGGATGGTCTCGTACCAGTCTGGTGCGTCGATGACCGGAAGAGCTCCCATTTCAGTCCGCCAAAACGATGATCTGGTCGGTATCGCACGAAACGGCAATCGTGTCGCCGGATTGGACGGTGGCGGTCGCCGGCAGCTTGGCGATGAATTGCAGCGAGGGGTCTTCGACGGAGGCGGCAAGCACGCGCTTGAAACTGCCCTGGAAGACGACGTCGCTCACTTTCGCCATGCCGAGGCTTGCGGTGCCGGCGGCCACGCCGAGCATGAGATGCTCCGGCCGGATGGCCAATGCGACGGCCGTACCCGCAGGCAAGGCGCTGCGCACCAAAACCGGGCCGGCCGGCGTCGAGACGGTGCTTGTCCTGTCCCCGGCTTCCGTGACCTTGCCGGCAAGGATCGTGCTTTCGCCCATGAAGGTCGCCGAAAAACGTGTCGCCGGCCTGGCATAGACACGCTCGGGCGGCCCTTCGTCCTCGATGCGGCCGTCATTCATCACCACGCAATGGTCGGCCAGTGCCATCGCTTCTTCCTGGTCGTGCGTGACATGGATGAAGGCGGTGCCGACGCGCTTCTGGATCGCCTTCAATTCGTCCTGCATCTGCCGGCGCAGTTTCAGATCAAGCGCGCCGAGCGGCTCGTCGAGCAGCAGCACCGCCGGTTCGATGACCAGCGCCCGCGCCAGCGCTACGCGCTGCCTTTGCCCGCCGGAGAGCTGGTGCGGCTTCTTGTCGAAGGCGGAGGCCAGCCCAACCAGCGCCAGCGCCTCGCGCGCCTTTGTGGCCCGCGTCGTGCCGTCGACGCCCTGCATGCGCAGCCCGAAGCCGACATTGCCGCCGACGCTCATATGCGGGAACAGCGCATAGTCCTGGAACACGGTCGTCGTCGGGCGCCTGGCCGGTGGCACCGCGGTGCAATCCTCGCCGCGAATGAACACCTTGCCTTCGCTGGGCATGACGAAGCCGCCCAGGATGGACAACAGCGTCGTCTTGCCCGAGCCCGATGGCCCAAGCAGGATGGTGTAGCTGCCGGGCTCGATCCGCAGCGACACGTTCTTCAGCACGGCCAACTGCCCGAAACGGTGCGAGACGGCGCGGATGTCGACCAGAGGCGCGGTCATGTCTTTCTCCGGCGCAGCAATGTCAGTTCGAACAGCACGACCAGCACGATGGAAACGGCGAAGACCAGCGAACCGACGGCGTTGGTTTTCGGGTTGAGGCCGGAGCGCAATAGGTTCCAGATCTCCACCGGCAGCGTGGTGTCGAAGCGGGTCAGCAGGAAGGAGATCACGAATTCGTCCCAGGAGAAGGTCATCGACAGGAAGAAGCCGGCGAAGATGGCCGGCGCCATCACCGGCACGGTGATGAGCAGCAGCACCTTCCATTCCGGCGCGCCGAGATCGCGCGCCGCGCGCTCGATGTTGATCTGGTGATCGCCCATCTGGCTATAGATGATGGCAAAGCACAGCGGCAGGTTGATCACGACATGGCCGATGCCGGCGGCAAGCAGTGATTTCGGTATGCCGGCCCAATTGAACAGCACCAAAAGCCCCATGCCGATGATGAGATAGCTGACCGTCAGCGGCAGCGTGATCAGCCCGCGCAGCAGGCCTGAGCCCGGCAGCACGAAGCGCGCGAACCCCCAGGCGCAGAGGAAGCCGAGCGTGACGGCGGCGGCCGAGGAGATCGAAGCCACCAGCAGCGAATTGACCAGCGCCGAGGTCAGCCTGACATCCGAGAGCACGGCCTCGTACCAGCGCAGCGACGGGCCGGTGAAGGGCGGGATCGGAAACGAGGTCGCCTGCAGCGAGAACAGCACCAGCACCACCACCGGCAGGAAGATGAAGCCATAGACGGCAAGCGCGTAGACCCAGGAAGCGACGCGGACCAACCGGCGCATTTCAGGCCCGCTCGATCTTCAGCCAGCGCGCGCAGGCGAGGTAGGCGATGGTGACCACCGCCATCAGGATGATCGACAGCGCCGAGGCCAGCGGAAAATCGCCGCGCCGGCCGATCTGCATCATCACCAGCTGCGGCATCAAAAGCTCGTTGTTGCCGCCCAGGATCTGCGGCGTGATGTAATCGCCAATGCACAGCACGAAGGTGAGGAAAGCGCCGACCATGATGCCCGGCAAGGTCAGCGGCAGGATGACATGCAGGAAGGTGCGCACCGGCCCGGCGCCGAGATCGGCGGCGGCCTTGCGGTAGCTCGGGCTGAGCTGCTTGAGATTGGCGAAAATGGTCAGCGTCAGCAGCATGACGAAGAAATGCACGAAGCCGGTGACGGTGGCCAGCCGCGTGTTGGCAAGCTGCAGCGGCTCGGTGATCAGGCCGGAACCGGTGAGTGCGCGGTTGATGACGCCGTTCTGCGCCAGCACCAGCAGCCAGGAATAGGAACGCACGACATAGGACGTCCAGAACGGCAGCACGGCCAGCATCAGCGCCAGCCGTTGCCAGCGTTCCGGCACCTGTTCGGCGAGGATCCAGGCGAAGGGATAGGCGAGCAGCACCGAAACCACGGTGACGATTGCCGTCACCTCCAGCGAGTTCACCATTGCCTGCCAATAGGAGGGGTCGGTGAAGAACTGGCTGTAGTTGGAGAGCGTGAAACCGCCGCCTTCATGCGCCGTGAGGCTCGAAAACCCCATGGCGATGAAGGGCAGCACAAAGAACAACAGCGTCCAGCCGAGCGCCGGTGTCACCAGCGCCCAGGGCAAGGCGCGGCCCGCCCGGGGCAGGGCACGGCCCGCCCGGGGCAGGGCACGTCCGCTGTTCCCGCTTGAACTCACGAGCGGCAACCGATCACTTCGCCTGCAGCATTTCGGTCCACATATCCTGCATCTTCTTGTCGAGATCGGCGTTCGGCGCCGGATAGGCCTGGGCGCGGGCGAGGAAGCCCGGCTGCTCGTCGAAACGCAGCACCTTCTTCTGGTCGTCGGTCAGCGCCGCCTTGGTGTTCGACGGCATACCCCAGTAACAGGATGAGGTGGCAAGGCGCGCCTGGCCTTCCGGGCTCATAATGTACTGGATGAATTTCAGCGCCATGTCCTTGTTCTTGGAATCCTTGAACATGGCCAGAGACTGCGACCACAGCACCGCACCCTCCTTGGGAATGGAGAAGTCCAGCGCCGGGTTCTCCTTGGCCAGCCCCGCCGTCACCCATTCGCCGCCGCCGACCAATATGTCGACCTCGCCGGTGGCAAGCGCCGTCTGGCTGGCGGTCACTTCGCCAACCAGCTTGGCGTTGGCCTTCATCTTGAGAAGCTCGTCCTTGAGGGCGGGCAGGTCCGCTTCGGTCAGCTCGGCCGTCTTCTTGCCGATGGCGAGCGCGGCCATGCCGATGACCGGCAGGTAATAGTCGTAGATGGCGACCTTGCCCTTGTATTTGTCGCTGGTCAGCGATGCCAGGGACTGCATGTCGGCCGGATCGACCTTGGTCTTGTTGAAGCCGATCGTGTTGTAGCCGAACTTTTCGGTGATGCCGTAGCGCTTGCCGCCGACCACGGTGGAGCCGTCCATTTTCACTTGCGGGAAGAGGTCGGCGAAGGGCAGCTTGTCCTCGGGCAGTGGCTCGAACAGGCCCTTTTCGACGCCGCGCGGCACGTCGATCGAGTCGATCACCATCACATCCCAGTCGCCGGGCTGCGACTGCTCGACGATGGCGAGGCCGGCGCCGGTGCCTTCAAATTCCTTGACGTTGACCTTGATGTTGTTGGCCTCTTCGAAAGGCTGCAGCAGGGCCGGATCGGAATGGTCGCACCAGATCAGCGCGTTGAGATCGGCGGCCTCGGCGAGGCTGCCCGTGCCAAGCAGCAGGGCCGTGGCGGCGCAGGCGGCGTGCAGATGGCGCTTCAGGATGGAAAGCGGATTCCCGGATGCGAATTTGACGGACATCGAGTGTTCTCCCTTGCCTTTGTGGCTTCTTGCAAAAAGTTGAACCAATTCTAAAATTGAGTCAATTCTGTTTTTATGGCAAGAGGCTGCTATGAGCGGATTGCGGGCAAGGCAAAAGGCAGACCGGCACAGGCGCATCATCGAGGCGGCGGCGGCGCTTTTCCGCGAGGCCGGCTATGAGGGCGCCAAGATCGAGGCGATCGCCGCGCAGGCGGAAGTGTCGATCGGCACGATCTACAATTACTATGAGAACAAGGGCGACATCCTGGGCGCTATCGTCTCGCTGGAGGTCAACGAGGTGCTCAATGCCGGGCGCGGTGTCGTCGCCAGGCCGCCGGCCAATGTCGGCGATGCGCTGGACACGCTGATCGGCATCTATATCGAGCATTCGCTGCACTATCTCAGCAAGGAGATGTGGCGGCAGGCCATGGCGATCTCGACGCAGCTGCCCGACAGCCCGTTCGGCCAGGCCTACACGGCGCTTGACCGCTCGCTCACCGAACAGATCCGCGCGCTGATCGCCCGGCTGCAGGAGATCGGCCTGCTGCGCCGAGACATAGACGGGACAGCGCTCGGCGAACTGATCTTCAACAACATGAACATGATGTTCATCGAATTCGTGAAGCGCGACGAGGCCAAGATCGCGGAACTGCGCGCGGCGGTATGCCGGCAGAACCGGATTCTGGTGGCGGCGATCGGGGTGTGAGTGAGCCGGATGAGCAGTCGCAACATCATTGGTGCTGACTGACAAAGTTTAGCTGGGACCGACCTTGGGATTTCATCGGCATGTTTTCCGCTCCAGCGTTTGGCAGTGACATCGAAGGGCCCATGAAGCAATTTGGCCTCATTGGAGAGTGGTCGTCGGATTGCAGCAAGGAACTTTCTCAGCCGACGCTGGATAGAGTTGAACTAATGTATGTCGCTCAAAAATCGTCCCGGTTTTGAGACAACGATATGCATTGTAACAAAGACTTAAAGAACGTCGCGTGAGTTCGTTTCGACACGACGCGATTTAGGACTTCGGCTGTCTCACCGGCGAATGACGTGCCTTGCACCTCGATCACCGAGCAAATCATGAGAATAGGACCTGCGTGCCGGCCGTGCCGGCGTGGCTTATGTCTGGAGGAAACTGGCGCGCGCCAGAGCGGAGAACGTTCAACCCTACACACGTCCTCCTTCGCCAAGGCTTCGGAGGACACTTGCCACCCGAAGCTCGAAGAGCGAAGGGTGGTGCCGGACGGCGTCGTTGAGAAACCATCAGACCGTGAGATCGAACTTTCGGCAACAGGAAAGGTCGTTCTCCAGGAACGCCAGAACTTCGCCGCCAATACGCAAACTCACTGGCTCTGGACAATTGTGACAGTTCGGCTACTTTAGGGAGTTCTAATCTTTTGATGGGGAACCACCATGGTTGACGTCAGTGGATGGAATATCACCTCGCAATCACCATACGTAAGCGGCATAGCGCGAGAACCGACTGATCTCAACCTAAAGCCGCAGGTCACCGTCACGCTCGACTTTCGAGATACGGCTCCAATCGCTTTGCGGGTTGATCAAATCACGGCGACCACAGACTTGAAATTCTTCCTTGATCCTATGATCAGGAATGACACCCCCTACAATTTTTGGGGGTTTGACGTACAGCTTGTGAGTTTAAACAATTACCCCGGATACGGCGCCCACCCGCCGCATTCTCATTTTCACGACGATTCAAACCCCGGCGTAATTGCGGGCTGGGCAAATCCGGTCACAGGCTTCGGCACCTCCACTGGATACGACACTACGCAGACCGCCCCGCCCAATGATCCGCTCTACGGTCTCAATACCAATTCGAGTACCTATGGGGGGATAAATGGCGCTGACTGGGTCGAATTTACTGGCGGATCGCTGACATCCGGTTCCACACGGGCGTGGGACAATCTAGGGATTCACCAGTTTCCATTGACGGACACCACGACGGGTCCATATGGCGGCAGCTTCTATGTCGTGTTCTCGCCCATTTGGGGCGTTGGCTCGACATTGGCGACCGCGCTCCACGAAGGCGACGCTTCAGCGAACTCGCTTCAAAGTTCCGGTGCTCGCGACATTCTCTTTGGCAACGCCGGAGCTGATTCATTCGTGGTCAACGGCGGAGTTGCCGTCGGTGGTGATGGGAATGACACTTTCAACTTGGCCGGCCGGTTCGCAAGCTTATACGGGCAAGACGGCGACGACACGTTCATCGGAAGTGCGCCCGGCGCAATCATTTCGGGCGGCGGTGGAACGGATACGCTGTCCACCGGCTTTGCGCTGGCGACGGTGATCACTCCGCAAATGGGCACCCCGGGCGCAAACCCGGACCACACGCTCGCCACACCAAGCTTCAGTACTTACTATCTCTACTCAGGCGTCGAAAAATTCATATTCACTGACGGAACGGTGGATGAGACCGCTGGCTCATATCTGGTGGATGATCTTTTCTATTTCGAGAGAGGCAAGGATGTGTGGTCGGCTCATGTCGACGCCGAAGCACATTACAACGCCCATGGCTGGCACGAAGGTCGCAATCCAAATCCCTACTTCAACACGAACGGGTATCTCGCAGCGAACCCAGACGTGGCAAACGCCAAAATCAATCCACTGCAGCACTTTGACCTGTACGGCTGGAAAGAGGGACGCGACCCCTCGGCGGGGTTCGATAACGAACTCTATCGCGAGCACAATCCAGATGTGAAGGCCGCCGGCATCGACCCGCTCGCGCATTTTTTGAAATATGGCCAAAGCGAGGGCCGCCAAGCCTATGCAGCGGTCGGAAATGCCTCATCTTTCACGCACGGCTCTTTTGATCCAGAGTATTACCTCCTAGCCAACCCGGACGTTGCGAAGGCAGCCCTGGTTGCAGGAGGTGACACGTTCTTGTTCGCATTCCAACACTACGAGCACTATGGTTGGCATGAAGGCCGGAACCCAAACAGCGTCTTCGATGTGAACGGATACTTGGATGCCTACACGGACGTGAAGGCGGCTGGGATCGATCCACTGTTGCATTACGACCATTACGGCTGGAAAGAGGGTCGTGACCCCTCTGCTGGCTTCGACACTAAGGAATATGAGGCGCATTACGCGGATGTCGCAGCCGCACACGTCGATCCCCTTCTGCATTATCTCGCTTATGGCATTCATGAGGGCCGTCTAACATTCGGTGACGGGCTTTTCGCGTAGTGGCGCTTTGCTTCATGCCAACAGCCGGTTCGATTTTGCGGTCCTTCGCGTCTCCTCGCATCCGAGCCGGCAGCCGGTGCCCTGCAGGAGGCGCCAAATCATAGACCTCTGATTGCCGCGCGGCTGGACATGTTCCAGTGCCATTTTCATCCTCGGTGTACCCTTTGGTATACCTTCGGGGGGCGTTGAAATCCTTGAGTTCCTTGATTTCTGGGGATTGTCGGGCGGAAACTGGTGCCCCCGGACGGGATCGAACCGCCGACCTTCGGTTTACAAATTTTGTGCCAGAGAACCCCAAGGGGTAACGACTCATAACGCATGCGGCAAGAAAATACGCTAAAAACAATCTGTTGACTCCATATGAGCATCGGTTTGCATAGCGCTCAATAACATGCAATAACGTACCCCAGTTTACCCCTGAGGTTACCCGGAGCGAAAACCGATGCCTATTTCGATTCCTGGACAGTTCAAAAAAGCCGCCGCGTTCATCAACAATTTGAAGCCAATGACCAAGCGGCAAGAGATACCCGACAGCACCCAGGCCGGGCTGTATCTGGTCATGCAGCCCAGCGGTGCGCTGTCTTGGGCAGTGCGAACGAAGATCGACGGGAAGGCGTCCAAAGTCACTATCGGACGTTATGACGAAGTGGGCAGCGGCGACCACCGCATCGGAACGCTTATTTCGCCGACACAAGCGTTGAATGTCACCCAGGCGCGCGGCATCGCTGAACGCGTCCGCAACGACGCAAAGCGCGGCAACGATCCTCGGCATCAGAAGGTCAATAAGACGGGCATTGCCGCTTGGTTCGATGATTTCATCAAGGCAGCGCGGACAACTGGCTTCAAGGGCAGGGCGGTCAAAGCCTCGACTGCCGACGAGTATGAACGCATCATCGCGACCAACATCAAGCCGCACTGGACCCACGTCACCGACATCAGGACCCTCGACTACCGTGATGTTGAAAAGCTTTTGGACAAGTTGACGCCCGGCGCTCGCCGCAATGCCTTCGCTGTCCTCTCCGCATTCTTCCGCTGGAAGCCGATTGCGCGAGCCATCGGTCACAACATCATCGAGCTTGCCGACGCGCCGGCAAAACCAGAAAGCCGTTCCCGCGTCCTGTTGCACGACGAAATCAAGGCCGTTTGGAAAGCTGCTGAGAAGTGCGGCTATCCGTTCGGACCAATGGTGCAGTTATTGATGCTGACAGGTCAACGTCGCGACGAAATCGCCGAATTGAAATGGAATGAAATTGCCGACGAGACGATTACCCTTGAGGCGTCACGCACCAAGAACTCACGACCGCATGCTGTGCCGCTCACGCCACTGGCAAAGGTGATCATTGAGGCGTTGCCGAAGATCGTAGATGCGGACGGAGAGCCTTCTGAATACGTCTTCACAACGACCGCGACAACGCCGTTCAGCGGCTTCAGCAATGGCAAGAAAGCCCTGGACAAGCATTGCGGCGAGCCGGCTTTACCCGAATGGCATCTGCACGATTTGCGGCGTACTTGTGCAACCGAACTCGCTAAGCTCGGCGTCAAGCAGGAAGTGACCGAAGCAATCCTAAACCACAAGACAGGCAAGGTGAGCGGCGTTGCCGCGATCTATAACCGCTACGACTATCAAGAGGAAAAGCGGGATGCTTTGGTGCAATGGGCAAACCGCATCCAGGCGATTACCGCAGATAATGTGAGGATATTGAAAAAGTCCGCCTAGATCGCAAAGCGCAACGGCTGGCGCGTGGCAGGGGCGTGGTCCAGAGCACCTATCAGTTTACCGGCGGCAGATCATCTCTGAGAGGAATGGTTTTGGGCTGTCTCGGCCTGTTGCCCCCGTACTACAATCGTGATTTCATGTAATCTTGAGGGGGACGCCGCAATGAAAGTTGGGCTTGCTTTGGCGCTGCTTTTTGCTAGCGCGTCGTCGCAAGCGTTAGCTGGTAACCCGCCTGGACCCTACGAGTCGACGGGTCAATTCGCAGGAAGCTACTTGTGCATAGGGGAAGCCTCTGGCGGCGTCACCTACGACAGTAACCTGAAGCGTTGGCAACCACACAGTTTCAGCCTCAGTAAATCTGTAGTCACCGTAACGGCGGAGCGGGTCAGGGACGCCCAACTGAACGTCCACACTTATCCGGCTATGCAATACGCTATTACGGTGAGGTTCGTTGTTGGCGGTCCTACAGAAAATTGCGCACCTAAAATTCAGAACCAGTCGTTCGACTCAGGAACGCAGCCTATACTATTTGAAGGTTTCGCTTATTGTCATGCGTTGGGGGAGGACTACACCTTTAACTTTATTTCCGGCCGGTACGATAAGATGAACTCGGGGAGCTATACTGAGGGTCAGGATCAGCAGGAGGGGGCGGGTTACATTGAGATAGGCGAGTGCTCTCGAATCAATTAGAGCGGGCGCTTGGCGGGGGGCCCGTCAGCCGCTGCCAACTCGTAAGGGCTGGGCGGCGGATCAGCAGGGGGAGCAGGTAGACTGATTGACACGCCTGTGCGCTACCCCTGGTTTTTACCCAGGCCGCTACCCGCATGTGACCTAAGTGCCTTGGCGTGGCAATATCCCATTGAAATTACACGACATTATTCTTGTTGAGCATCAATTCTCGGATTTGAAGCTCAAATGGAACTGCCTGTTGAAGAGCGTCGCGGCTGAGCAATCAGAGCTTACATCGGCGACGGGCCGCTCGTCCCTGCGGACAAGTACCCGGGGAGGTTCCCCCAGGCCCTTCGTGGGCCCCGAACATTCGGGGTGGGGCCCCATTGTGTCCAGGACGAAGGGCTCTAAACTTTGCTCTCCCACGGTGTCCATCCTTTCCTTCGCTGTCCCACTGTCCCACCCCCTTAAAAAAGGGGGTTTGGGACATTGATGGAGACAGGCACGGATAGGCGTTTTAGTGGGACGTTGTACTGTCATGAATGATCGTCCCGGCGTCTCCGGCTTCTACCAAACGGTCAAGATTTCGGGCCTCTCCCGATAGGCGTCCGACTTTGGATTTGGACATTCCTGTTTTTGCCTGAATTTCGCGATACGAATTTCCGCTCGCAATCAAATCCGCAACTTGCTCAATTTCGGCCCTTTTGCCAGCCGGTCTCGTTTCCCAAGAGCCTACGCCGTCTTGAACGAAGAATCTCGCCTCAGACGGCTCGGCATCTTTACCGAAAAACCCGCGCTGTTTTTCGTAACTGATTACAAATCGCGCTCCCTCAGTTGGTTGGTAGCCATCGGGGTTACTCAGTTTTATAACGGTATCGAGAGCATCTTCGCGCTTGGAAGTGCCCCGCTGCTTTCCACCCTTGCCGGCATGATGGACGAAGACCACGGACACTCCCTGTCGACGGAGCTTTAGTAGCCACTCCTGCATGAACGCCCAGGCCTCGTCTGAGTTTTCGGAGCCCGTATTCGTGAGGGTCGACAGATTGTCGAGAATCAGGAGCTCTACTTGGTCTGGCTCCCCCAATTTTAGGGCCTTTTCGATGCCGTCACGGCCTTCAGGTTTTTCGGAGGCGAGATCGGGTATCCCATGAGCCTGAAGGTCGGCAGCATAAAGGCGTAGGAAGCCTGTTTGAGGTGGAACACGCAACCCCGCGACCATCCATTTTGCCCTTTCCTGCAAGTCGATGAAGGCCATCTCACCGTCAACATAAAGCACTCGGCGGGGCCTTGGGACTGCCCACCTGAGAAAGTCAGTCCCAGTTGCGACTGCTATCGCAATTCCAAGGCTTAGGAACGTCTTTCCGACGCCTCTTGGGGCGTAGATTTCTACTAATCCCTTTTCAGGAATAATCGGAACGATGAGCTTTTCGCGGGCAGGGACGACCTTGGTTGCCCACTCATTCCAGTCAAGGATGATTATATCCGGACTGCTTTCGGCTGCATGCTTGCCGGACGCGCTGGAGCTTGCGCGTTGGTTGTTTTGTTGGGCGTTTACTTTGGTTTCCTTCATTGTTGGCGGCTCCGCTGTGGGCGCATGGCGCCGGCCCTACGTGAGGCTTCCCATTCGACTAGGTCATTCTCCTGCCAATAGCGATTTCTTCCGATGTATAGGGGCCTAGGAAAGCCAAGGTCACTTTTTAGCCAGCGCCATATGGTCATCGGACTGATGTGGTAGCGGTCCGCCACCATAGCAGCAGGCAGGAAGTGTGTGGATGTGGTATTGTTCGGAGGCTTAATGCGGCCAGTGTGGTAGACCATTTCAGCCTGCCATGGCGGGCTGCCCGACCGCAGCCATCGTCATCATTTCAAGAATTGAGTTCATCGAAGTCTCCAATCGCACCCGCGATTTGCCGCGCACCCAATGTGTTGGCATTCCATCGCAAGTGACGTCGCGTTGGAGGTAGGTATTTTGAAGCGCGGTTCAAGTGCGTTAAGTCATTGATTTTTCTAATCGTTTAAACACGGAATGGCCGGTGGTTACCAGGCTGCACCGGCTGCTCAAACGGGACCGAACGGTGCGGTCCTATCCCGCTCGTCATTACCACGAGTAAGCAGATTTCGGCTCAGCGTTGCGCATGCTTTTGTCGTCGCCGGCGGCGTCTAGCTTGCGGCACCATAGCCTGCCTGCAATAGCCATGGACCGGCCCTATTTATCGACTACTACGGCTTTGAATTTGCAGCCGAAGAGGGGCTGTTTGGACAGTGCATCAGAAACGATCTTTAAGCGGCCTTGGGCAGCATCCTGTCTGCCTGGAAAGCCGTTCGGCTATGGGACGAAATCATTACTTGGCCGCCACTACGGTTGGTTTCTTATTGCGTCCCGCCCATTTTGGGCCTCGACCTAAAAGTTGCAGGCTGCCCCCCGATTGTGACGTGGAATTTGCCGTCTGCACCTGGTTTAGGACTATTCTTCTGGAGCCATGCAAGCGCGTCAGCTTCCGTATTGAAGTCGGAAGGTACGTTTTGACCTGAAGTTTCTGGAACTCCTACGGGGGCTCCTGTGAGCTCCTGAACGACTTGCGAAAACGGCTGTCCGGTCTCGACTGCATGGATCAGGATCGACAGTAAGAGACCTGCGATAATCAACGCGCTCCCGCCTATTTCCCAAGGTTTGGCTTCCCTGAAAGCCCTCAAAATTTCGCGGATTAGGTAACGTGCAAGCGACCAGAGCCCCCAGAAGACGGCGATAACCAGGCCAAAGAGGGCGATATCCACGGCAACCTGTAAGAGGCCCTCCATGCCCCTTAGCATCGCGTCCCGGCCGAGCGGCAGAACACCCGCGATGACCGCAAGCAGCACTGCGATGACCGCGAGCAGCAGATTGATGAGCCCCCGCCCTTTCATGATCTCCCCACGACTAGCCATATCTGTCATACCGATGCTCTCAGCGGAGTAGCAGGGATGCCCTGTGGTCCGGAGCCGGGGCACTCCCACTTTGTTCAGTATATCGAGGTGTATATTTTGAGCAACTGGGTTCGCTTCCCGCATGGATTTGCGGGACGTGCTGGCTACTAATTTGCGTCGATTGAGACATGCAAAAGGGCTGTCTCAGGACGATCTTGCGTATGAGGCGGAGGTCAGCCGGAGCTATCTAAGTCAGATCGAGAAGGGCAAATATTACGCGAGCCTCAAGATCATCGAGAAACTCTCAATTGTGCTCCAAGTCGAGGCCTGGGAGCTTCTAAAGCCTCCGACCAGAACCGGGCAGGTTTAGCTCTCACCTCCAAACGTCAACGTTCGTTGTGCCTGGCACAAAGGAATGGATTTGAGCTATGGAGGAGGCGCGCTTTTTGTTCGGTGGGGCCAGCTTACCCTCGACGGCGGCGAGCAGTTGCTCCATGCCTGCCCGGGCCGCTGTGGGTTCCAACGAGGGGGCGGGGGCTAGGCGCGTGTCAGTTATCCGATCGCCCGCTCACATTTTTCTACCAAATATTCCTGACCCTCGTTTATATCACTCGGCTATTCACGGTGTGGCGCTGACTTTGTTTTGGGGTGTGAGATGGCGGATGTAGAGATCGGCGGCATATTTAGGCGAAACTATATCCGCGAGCCCGTTCTCTTGCCCGATAGCGAGAGGATGCGCCGCCGCTTCTTTATGATGTTCATGGATGGCGGTGATCTGCAAAGGCACGAATTTGCCGAGTTGATGGAACGTGTTCTTGGCGTAGACTACCCCACGCGACTTGGAGACTACCAACATCGCAAATTCTGGATGGAATATGACATTGCAGATGTCCTGAGTGCGTTGACCTATTGGTACCGTATGAACGACGAGAGCATGCTGATCCGTCGAGAGGTTCAGGTGATCTTTAAGGAAGAGCAAGTTCGTTACAGAGTTGACGATAAATGCGGCGTTCACTTCTTCGTTGACGAAGAGTTTGAGCACGCTGTGCAGGCTTCTATCGCTGGGCTCGCTGACCCCCAATACAAGTCGGCGCTTCATGCATTCCAGTCGGCAATCGCTAACCTCGGCGTTGCCAATCAAAGTGGGAAGCGGCTCATTCGCGATATTTTCGAGGCAGTTGAGAGCGCATTTCTGACGGTGATCAAACAGCCGAAGATCGATCGAGTGAGTGATACCGCCATTGACACGTACTTCAGGCCGATATTGCTACAGCGATACGCATCCTGGGTAGACGCGGGCGTGATCAGTGACAGAGTTCTGAACGTGTTCAAGGCGTGGGTTAAGGTCGGTCACTATTACCGCCACGGGTCGCCATTGGACCAAATCCACGAGCCGCCACTTGATTTTGCAATTGCGGTCGCTTCGGAGGGTATGGCCATACTCCGATATATTGTTTCTAAATAGGCCGCTAGGCGGCAAGGTTTGAGCTGCCTCTTGGCGTCCCAAGGTCAGAGTTTGTAGCCTCCGCAATCTTCCAACGCCTTTCCGAAACGCGGAACAAGCGCCTGTCCACGCCAAGTTGCACGGCGAAGACGAAATGGTGATGGGGCAAATCCAATGACCATTTCCAGAGCATCGGTCATTCAAACAGACGCCAGCGCGGCCAAGCCGACGACAAACCGTAGCGAATTCAACGATTCGATGGTGTCGGCACCGCAAGCGGGGCGGACAGGGGAAGCGGTGGGGTAAATTCTCCGCCACTGGCGAACCGCGTTTAGTTGATGCACATTCGAAGGTATGTGCAATCTTTACAACATCACCACCAGCCAAGACGCCATCCGCGAGTGGACGCGCACGTTGCGGGATATCATGGGCAACCTTGAACCGTCCGTTGATGTTTATCCCAACATGCCGGGGCCGGTCGTGCGCAACGCCGCAGACGGCCAGCGCGAGCTAGCCAAGCTGCTTTGGGGAATGCCCACGCCGATAGAACGAGTAAAGGGCAAAGCCGACTATGGCACCGCCAACATTCGCAACCCGCAATATGCGCATTGGCAGCAATACGTTGGCATTGAAAATCGGTGCGTCGTGCCGGTAACGAGCTTTGCAGAGCCTAGTCCAACCCCGAACGACAAAGACCCCGAGACGGGCATTCAGCGCAACTATTGGTTTGCCCGCAGCGAAGATCGGCCGTTGTTCTTTTTCGCCGGCTTTTGGACCCACTGGCACGGCGTTCGCCGGGTCAAAGACGGACCGGGCGACTTTGACCTTTACGGCTTCATGACGACCAAACCTAACGCCCTCATTGCGCCGATCCATGAAAAGGCTATGCCGGTGATCCTGACCACTTTGGAGGACGTCAATGCCTGGCTAACCGCACCATGGTCCGAAGCGCGGCATATGCAGCGGCCGGCGCCAGACGACGCCGTGGTGATTGTCGAGAAGCCGGCCACACAGATTAAGTTCCCGCAACAGCCGCCCGCCCAAGGATCGCTGTTCTAGTCTTCGCGCCAGACCGGGCTTTTCCGAACCTGTATCTTGACCAGCCGTCGCACGGTCATCCGCTCGCGCTCAGCCGCAACGGGCACGATGACATCGCATTCAATGTTGTCCTTTCGACCGCACCGCTCGCACTTCATCGCGCGGCAGAGGCAGTTCACATCGACATCGCCAAAGAGCTTCATGAGGTCGGCGGGATCGTAATAGCGGCGGCCGTAACGATCATGGCAATACCCGCAATCTACCCATACCAACTGCCCGTGTTGAACGGCGGAACTAAGGAACCAGATGGTTGTGCGGCGCTTGGGCGGTTGCTCGGGCATGGCGATGAAATAGGAACCTATTCCTTGCCAAGTCAATTCGATCTTGACAATTTTGTTCCGTTTTTGTTCACTGACCGGCATAGACCACTAGGAGACAATGAAATGGACCACATTGTCAGGCTCGACAGCCGCCAAGAGGCTGCACTTCAAGCCACGGCCGATAAATTCATTGCCCTTCACAAAGGCGACCCCGTGAAGGCGCTAAAGGAAATGATCGTGCTCAATGGGCACCTTCAACAGCGGCTCGATGCGCTGTCCGGATCAAGGCAAAAATCAGTGCACGGATGAGCGACGAAATCAAATTGCTGCAACCAGAATATGCAACGCCGCCCAGCATACAGCATCATTTTTGCGAACATCTGCGCTGCGGTAAGGATGCCGGATGGGGCTTTGCTAAACCAAAGCAATCGCCGCATTGGTTCTGTTTCGAACACCGTGCTGAGGGCGAGAAATACCTTTGACGGAGCGCTGGGAATGACACGCATCGCTTTTGCAAAGGCGAGGGCGAATCAGCCGGTGCCGTGCTATAATGTCGATTTGCTCGCAACGGAGAGCCGAAATGGGAGCGTCAAAAAGGCTGCTGGAGGGCGGGTCTGCCGCTCATGCTTGGAAAACAAAGGCCAGGATCAAGGGATGGGTCTGCATCCGGTGCGGCAACTATCCCGAATACGATGAGCGAATTGAGTTCTTTGAAAGCGATCTCTGCGGGTTCTGTACGTCGCAAACCCAAAATAGCTTGGACGATTAGCACGAACTGCGACACGGGCCGGTTAGGAAATTCACAAATTGCTGAGGTAGTGCGCCATCCTCGCCAAGGGTCATTGCAGCCGGTCCATCGCCTCCGAAATCCAACTGCGGACGAGCCGGCATGCTTCTTCAATATGCATCGGCCGCTTAGGCATATCGTATTTTCCCTGTCGATGACGAAACATGGCATTTGCGGTCTGAGTGAAATTTTTGGTGGGATGGCCTCCCAAGAGTTCGGCGTCGCGCAAGCACTCGAAGGCTTTGTAGAGATCGAACCAATCTGGGTCCGATCCGCAATAAAGCAATGCGTTTGAGATGGCTTCGTGAGCTAAAGCGACTTTAATCCGCTTCTGGGCAGTTGACGGCTCTGGCGGCCGCTCAATTAGCTTTCCAGAGGAATCGAACACTTGGAGCCTGGGCGACCCCATACCGAACCGGAAATGGATAGATTGCGGTTCCAGATGGACGGTACACCGCAGGCGACCTTCACGTTGCTCGCAGGTTCCATCTACAGTGACCTCTGATAACCCAATCATGGCTACAACGACGCTGTTCATCTGCCTTACGAGAATTTTTGCGGCCTCATAGGTGTCCCGAGAATCCGCAATGCTGGAAAGGCTATTTGCCTTCAATAGCAACAGCTCTCGTCCATCTTGTTTCACCAATTCGACAAAGGGATCAAATGGCGGCTTAAATAGCTCCAACCACGTCCTTTTGTCTGTATCTGTCGTTTTGAGATAAGGCCACATGACGGCTGTTCCCCTATGAGCCGCGAGTGTGGTGCCGCCTGAGGGACTCGAACCCCCGACCAATAGTTTACAAAACTACTGCTCTACCATCTGAGCTAAGGCGGCACATTTACCCGTACGTATACCCCTGAAACCCGGCTTTGGAAAACATCCTGGCTTTCCAACGCCTTAGCTGATTGACCCAGCGAATTACAAAACCGCTGCTCTACCAGCTGAGCTACAAGGGCACGGCGCTCCGGTAGCATATTTCGTGCGCCAGTAAAGACAAAACTCCGTTTTCGGCTACCCCGGCGGTGGATGACGCCGCCGCCGGCCCAATGCTGCAATCCACGAGCGCGCTTCCTACATATGAACGAGGTGCAATCGCTTCGGACTGGAGTGTCGCATGATCAGACTTGTCATCATTCTCCCCCTCGTTGTCATCGCCTGGATGCTGCTGGTCAAGCTCATCAGCGACGTCAGGAAGGCCAATGTCGACTGGACCGGCGTGACCACGATCATCGGATTCATCGCGCTCGCCTTCTGGCTTCGGCATGTCACGGGGATGGGGTGAGGGAATTGGCAGTAGGCAGTAGGGAATTGCATCGTTCGTATCTGCTTGGTGCCATTTCACTACTGCCTACTGCCTACTGCCTACGTTCCGAAGAAATCTCCTCGACATTTCGAACCTTTTGACAGGCCGCGCCGACTGATCTCCAGAGGCGAATGGTCGCCTCGTCAAGGATCCAGGAGATCATCATGTTCAAGCGCATGCTCACTTCCGCTCTCGTAGCCGTTTTCGTTGCCACGGGCGCGCTTGCCGCCACGGTTCAGACGTCGTCGGCTCACGGCATGCATCATCACCATCATTACTACGACGACGACTATGGCGACTACTGGTGGCACCACCACCATCACCGGCATCATCACCATGGCCGGGTGGTTATCATCCTTTGATGCCAAGGCCCGTTGCGTTCGAAGGGCGGCCTCGGCCGCCCTTTTGCATCCGGGAGCCCACGGGCAGGGACCCGGCAGCATCTCCGCAAAAAAATCAAAAAAGCCTCGAACCTTTTCCTGCGCGGCAGCGACAGATGATCAAGAGGCGGATGGATCGCCTCGGTCAACGAAGCAAGGAGATCATCATGTTCAAGCGCACACTCGTTTCCGGCCTCATCGCAACCACCGTCGCCGCCACCACGCTGGTCGGCACCGTTCAGCCTTCGGCGGCTCATTCGCATCACCACGACCTCGGCATCGGCATTGCCGCCGGGGTCGGCGGGTTCGTCCTTGGCAGCCTGCTTGCCCAGCAGCCCCCGCGCACCGTCTATGTCGACGAAGACGGAGGTTCCTGGCATGTGCGTCGCTGCTTCGATCGCTACTCCAGCTACGATCCGGACTCCGACACTTATGTCGGCTACGACGGCTACAGCCACTATTGCCGGCTCTGAGAGGAGGATTATCAACAGAAAAAAGGGGCTCGCGCGAGCCCCTTTTCGTTGTCTCACAAATACTTACAGCTGCGTGTTCGCGGGATCAGAAACCGGCAATCCGGCCGCGCTGCAGGTGCTGTCGGCGAGGCGCCTTGTTTCCGAAGCGCCGCCCATGGCGACAAGCTCGAAGCTGCTTGCCGAATCCGGGTAGATCCTGGCGATGAAGGCTTGGTCGACGCCAGACCCGCCGGCCGCAGTCTTGCCGCTGACGAAGCCGCAGACCACGATCTCCTTACGGCCGTTCACTGTCCGCTCGCCGGCAAGCGTCCTTCCGAGCCTGGCGGAAGCTGGATCCGGCAAGCGCTGTCGAATGCCGGTGATGACGATCTCCTCGAGCGCGAGCGAGAACGGAATGGGATCGACACGCTGGTCGCTGGCACCGGGTCGAGGTGTCGTCGCAACGCATCCGCATAGCGAAGCGACAAGCAGAAGCTGAACTATTTTCCTCATCCGCGCCCTTTCGCATGCATTCGAACGCCACGGCAAGACGGAGCCCATGCCGCCGGCGCTTGGGGTGTCGGCACGGCCATGCTGCTCGATTTCTTCGATATTGCGACCAGGAGCGCGCTGCCCGGGGCAGGCTGATCAGCCGGCTTGCGCGCCGCCGATCATCCGGGTCACCTCGGCCGCGGCACTGCGCACCATCGGCCCGATCTCGGCCAGCCGCTCCGGCGTCACCCGCACGGTCGGCCCCGATACGGAAACGCCGCCGATCGGCTCGCCGAATTCGTTGAAGATGGCGGCCGCCACGCAGCGCATGCCGGGGTGCCGCTCTTCGTCGTCGACCGACCAGCCGCGCTGCTTGATGACGGCCAGATCGTGGGCGAGGGCAGGGATATCGGACAATGTCTTGTCGGTGAAGCGCTGCAGGCCGGCCTTGCGCAGAATGGTGCCGACGCGCTCCGGCTCGAGATGCGCCAGCACCGCCTTGCCTATGCCGGAGGCGTGAAAGGGGCTGCGCGTGCCCGGGCGGAAGAAGGCGCGGATCGCCTGGTGCGTCTCGACCTGGCTGACGAACACCACGCAATCATCCTCGGCGACGCCGAGATTGGCGGTCTCGCCGGTTCTCTCCATCAGCTCCTGCATGACGATGCGGGCGCGGTCGACCAGCTTGCGGCGGCGCAGGAAGGCCGCGCCCATGCGGTAGGTCTCGACGCCGATCGACCACAACTGGTCTGATGTGTCGAACTCGACCATGCCGTGGTTTTCAAGTGTCGTCAGCATGCGATAGGCGGTGGAGGCGGCAAGGCCGCTTTGTGCCGATATCTCGCTCAGCGACAGGCCGCTGCCCTCGGCAACAATGGCCAGTATGCGCAAGGCCCGGTCCAGCGACTGCACAGAACTGGTTTCGGCAGGTCCGTTGAAAGCGCGCGGTCGGCCGCGCTGGCGTTTTTCGGTGGTTTCCATCGCACCAGTTTCGCCGATTACTCCAAACATACAATGAAAAAGTTTTTCACTGTAGCGAGACCGCCAATTCCTGGAAAACAGAAAATCCAATAAAATCAGCGAGCAGTCGCCGTTTTCTAGAAATGAAAAAATATTCTGAAAAAATTGAGAAATAGCCGGCTTGCTGACATTCTCGGCCATCAACAATGACAACCCAAGTGGAGGCCCGGAAAATGGCCAGGATGCGCGCTGTCGATGCGGCGGTTCTCGTTCTCGAAAAGGAAGGCATCTCCTGCGCCTTCGGCGTGCCGGGCGCGGCGATCAATCCGCTCTATTCGGCACTGAAGGCGAGGGGCACCATCCGCCATGTCCTTGCCCGCCACGTCGAGGGCGCCTCCCACATGGCGGAAGGCTTCACCCGCGCCAAGGCGGGCAATATCGGGCTCTGCATCGGCACCTCCGGGCCGGCCGGCACCGACATGATCACCGGTCTTTACTCGGCCGCCGCCGATTCCATTCCGATCCTGTGCATCACCGGCCAGGCGCCGCGTGCGCGGCTCAACAAGGAGGATTTTCAGGCCGTCGACATCGCCGCCATCGCCGCACCGGTCGCCAAATGGGCGGTCACCGTCATGGAGCCCTATCTCGTGCCGATGGCGCTGCAGAAGGCGTTTCATCTCATGCGCTCGTCGCGGCCCGGTCCGGTGCTGATCGACCTGCCGGTCGACGTGCAGCTGGCCGAGATCGAGTTCGACATCGATGCCTATGAGCCGCTGGCGCCGTTCAAGCCGGCGATGACGCGCGTCCAGGCCGAAAAGGCGCTGGCGATGCTCAATGCGGCGGAAAAGCCGCTGATCGTCGCCGGCGGCGGCATCATCAATGCCGATGCATCCGACCTGCTGATCGAATTCGCGGAAATATCAGGCGTGCCGGTCATCCCGACGCTGATGGGCTGGGGCGCGATCCCCGACGACCACCGGCTGATGGCCGGCATGTGCGGGCTGCAGACCTCGCATCGCTACGGCAATGCCACGATGCTGGAAGCCGATTTCGTCTTCGGCATCGGCAACCGCTGGGCCAACCGTCACACCGGTTCTGTGGACGTCTACACCAAGGGCAAGAAGTTCATCCATGTCGACATCGAGCCCACGCAGATCGGCCGTGTCTTCGCGCCGGATCTCGGCGTCGTATCGGATGCGGGTGCGGCGCTGAAGATGCTGCTC
The DNA here is from genome assembly GCF_006441315.1 of Mesorhizobium sp. B2-4-19. Lineage (NCBI taxonomy): Bacteria > Pseudomonadati > Pseudomonadota > Alphaproteobacteria > Hyphomicrobiales > Phyllobacteriaceae > Mesorhizobium > Mesorhizobium sp. B2-4-19. The sequence goes on from NZ_VFUV01000021.1 coordinate 112,150, forward strand.
GACGTCGCCACCGAGTGGAAGACGGCGGGCAAGATGCGCGACTGGTCGGGCTGGGCCAAGGAATGCCAGGCCCGCAAGAAGACGATGAAGCGCAAGACGCATTTCGACCAGGTGCCGCTGAAGCCGCAGCGCGTCTATGAGGAGATGAACAAGGCGTTCGGCCGCGACGTTACCTATGTCACCACGATCGGCCTGTCGCAGATCGCCGGCGCGCAGTTCCTGCACGTCTACAAGCCGCGCAACTGGATCAATTGCGGCCAAGCCGGGCCGCTCGGCTGGACGCTGCCGGCAGCCCTTGGCGTGCGCGCCGCCGATCCCGACCGCACCATCGTGGCGCTGTCGGGCGACTATGATTTCCAGTTCATGATCGAGGAACTGGCGGTCGGCGCGCAGCACAAGCTGCCCTACATCCATGTCGTCGTGAACAACGCCTATCTCGGCCTGATCCGCCAGGCCCAACGTGGCTTCTCCATGGATTATGAGGTCAGCCTCGCCTTCGAGAACATCAACCGATCGGGCGATCCCGAGGCCGGCTACGGCGTCGACCATGTCGCCGTAGCCGAAGCGATGGGCTGCAAGGCGGTCCGGGTGCGCAAGCCCGAGGAGTTCGCCGGCGCCTTCAAGCAGGCGCAACGGCTGATGAAGGAGCACCGGGTTCCGGTCGTGCTCGAATTTATCCTGGAGCGCGTCACCAACATCTCGATGGGCACCGAGATCGACAAGATCACCGAATTCGAGGAACTTGCCGAACATCAGGAAGACGCGCCGACCGCGATCGTGATGCTCGACTGATGAGAAGGACAAAAAGAATGCCGCGTTTTTCCGCCAATCTGTCGATGCTCTTTGGCGAGCACGATTTCCTCGACCGTTTTGACGCAGCCGCCCGCGCCGGCTTCAAGGGCGTCGAATATATTGGTCCTTATGACCATGCGCCGGAGGTGGTGGCCGCCAGGCTGAAGAAGAATGGCCTGACACAGGTGCTGTTCAACCTGCCGGCCGGCGACTGGGGCAAGGGCGAACGCGGCATCGCCGTGCTGCCGGACCGCGTGCCGGAATTCCGCCAGGGCATCGCCAAGGCGATCACCTACGCACAGGCGCTCGGCTGCGCGCAGGTCAATTGCCTGGCCGGCATCGCGCCAGCGGGCGTCGACCGCAAGGTGCTCGAGGATGTTTTCGTCGAAAACCTCGCCTTCGCGGCGGAGAAGCTGGAACAGGCCGGCATCCGGCTGCTGATCGAGCCGATCAACACGCGCGACATTCCAGGCTTCTTCCTCAATTACTCCGACCAGGCGCTGGCGCTGATCGACCGCGTGGGCTCGAAAAACCTGTTCCTGCAATACGACATCTACCACATGCAGATCATGGAGGGGGATCTCGCCCGTAAAATCGAGGCCAACCTCGGCCGCATCGCGCATATCCAGCTTGCGGACAATCCCGGCCGTCACGAGCCGGGGACGGGCGAGATCAACTATCCCTTCCTCTACGACCACATCGACCGCATCGGCTATTCCGGCTGGATCGGTGCGGAATACAAGCCGAAGGCCGGCACCGAGGCAGGGCTGGGCTGGTTCAGGGACCTGGCCGGGCAGGGCAGCGCGGCTGCCTAAGAGCCGGTGCTGAAGTTGCCAATCTCCCCCCTCGTAGGGGAGGTGGCCGGCAGGCCAGAGGGGGGCGCGAAGGAACGCGGCCTAACAAAAGACGGAGAACCACAATGGAAACCATAGGCTTCATCGGCCTCGGCATCATGGGCGCGCCGATGGCGGGGCATCTGCTCGATGCTGGCTACAAGGTCATCACCAGCGACCATCGCTCAAAGCCGCCGGCGGATCTCGTCGCCAAGGGCCTGAAAACAGTCTCCGGCCACGCCGCCGTCGCCAAGGCGGCGGGGATCGTCATCACCATGGTGCCTGATACCCCGCAGGTCGCAGACGTGCTGTTCGGCGACAATGGCGCTGCGTCCGGCCTGACCAAAGGCAAACTGGTCATCGACATGAGCTCGATCTCGCCGATCGAGACCAAGGTGTTCGCCGGCAAGATCAACGAACTCGGCTGCGACTATCTCGACGCGCCGGTTTCGGGCGGCGAGGTCGGCGCCAAGGCGGCGTCGTTGACCATCATGGTCGGCGGCGAGGAAAAGCCCTTCGAGCGCGCAAAACCCGTCTTCGAAAAGATGGGCAAGAACATCACTCTGGTCGGCCCTAACGGCGTCGGCCAGACCACCAAAGTGGCAAATCAGATCGTCGTCGCGTTGACCATTGAAGCCGTCGCCGAAGCGCTTGTTTTTGCTTCAAAAGCCGGCGCTGATCCGGCCAAGGTCAGGCAGGCGCTCATGGGCGGGCTGGCGGCCTCGCGCATCCTCGAAGTGCATGGCGAGCGCATGGTCAAACGCGCCTTCGCGCCGGGTTTTCGCATCGAACTGCACCAGAAGGATCTCAACCTGGCACTGGAGGGCGCCAAGGCGCTCGGCGTGGCGCTGCCCAACACCTCGGCCACCCAGCAACTGTTCAACTCGTGCGCCGCCAATGGCGGCGCGAAGGAGGATCACTCGGCGCTGGTCAGGGCGCTGGAGCGGATGGCCAATTTCGAGGTCGGTGGCGAAGCGACCGAAGTGAAAGGCAAAGCGGCATAGGTCGGGAGAGGGCGGCGCGAGGTTCCCAAGCCGCCACCTCTTGTCCTGTCAGAGAACGGGTTCCTGCGTCTTTCGCCGGAACCTGTTTCTCGTTGCGAGACAGGCGGCTCAGCCGCGCTTCAAGAACGCCCGTGCGGCATAAAGGCTGATCGCCGCGGCATTCGACACATTGAGCGAGCGGATGGCGCCGGGCATGTCGAGCCGCGCCAGCGTCGTCACTGTCTCGCGCGTCTTCTGGCGCAGGCCCTTGCCTTCGGCGCCGAGCACCAGCGCGATCCTGTCGCCGGCAAAGCTCGTCTCGAGTTCCGCCGGCCCGTCCGAGTCAAGCCCGATGGTCTGGAAGCCGGCTTCGTGCAACTGCCCGAGCGCGTCGGCCAGGTTCTTCACCTCGATCTGGTCGATATGCTCCAGCGCGCCGGAGGCGGACTTTGCCAGCACGCCCGATTCCTGCGGGCTGTGGCGCGCGGTGGTGATCAGCGCGCCGGCGCCGAAAGCGACCGCCGAGCGCAGGATGGCGCCGACATTGTGCGGATCGGTGACCTGGTCGAGCACCAGCACCAGTCTCGTGTCGCCGAGCGCGTCGAGGCGCTTCGGCTTCAGCGGCTCCGCCTCGATCAGCACGCCCTGGTGCACGGCGTCCGACCCGGTGATCTTGTCGATGTCCCTGGGCTCGACCAACTCCGCCTTGAAGGGCAGGGCGGCGAGATCTTCTATCTCCAGGCGCTCGGCCGCGTTGCGGGTCACCAGCATTTTGCGAATCTTGCGGCGCGGATTGTCGAGCGCTGCCCGCACCGTGTGAAGGCCATAGAGTCGCACCAGGCCGTCAGCGGCGTTCTCGCCGGGCGGCACGGGCTGGCGCGGCCGGAATGCCGGCGCGCCGCCGCTCTTCTCGTCGCGGTGCGCGCGGCGCAGCTTGGCGTAATGGGTGTCTTTGGGGGTATTGGTCTTGTTGCTCATGGCCGGCTTCTATAGCTGTCTCCACCGGCCAAGCATATGGCCCGTCGCCGCAGCCGGCGAACAACATCGAAAAACCCTTCCTGCGCGGTTGACACCCACTGGCCTTGCCGCCATAAGGCGCTTCGCTGATTTCGGAGAAGATATCCAACTCGGGCTCCGGGATCGGCAAGAATGCCTCGTTGCATGGCTCCGGCGGCAGACTGGAGAGGTGCCCGAGTGGTTAAAGGGGACGGACTGTAAATCCGTTGGCTTAGCCTACGTTGGTTCGAATCCAACCCTCTCCACCACTGCCGGCCCGGAAGCCCTGAAACGAGAAAAGCATCGGGCCGAAAAGTGCATGGCGCTTTTCGGGTAAATCCGATACTTCAGTGCAAGGCGCGGGTATAGCTCAGTGGTAGAGCAGCAGCCTTCCAAGCTGAATATGCGGGTTCGATTCCCGCTACCCGCTCCAGACTCTCATCCACATCTCCGGTAAGCCGAAACGCTGCGCGACAACGCGCGCAGCGCTTCAGGGCATCGGTGTGTGCCGCGTCAGCTGTTGAACGCAGACGCCACCTGGTGCTGTTGCGGCACCTGGCCGTTCGGCGTCAGCTTGTCGACGACGCCGGGCAAGGCCGTTGACAGTTGCTTGAGCAATTCCTGCTCATCCATTCCGGCGCGCTGCGCGATCTCGCGGATCACCTGCGGCCCGAGTGCCGAGCCGAGATCGTTGGCGTTGATCGACTGGTTCTGCCCGGTGCCGACCCAGGAGTCGGCGACATTGCCGTGGCCGGCGTTCTTGAGCTTGTCGAGCAGGCCGCCCAGTCCGCCGAGCAGGCCGCCATCACCGGGGTTGGCTTCGGTCGGAGCGGAGGCTTGAGGCTGAACCGGCTGCTCGGTGCCCTTGCCGCTCAGCATCTTTCCGACCAGCAGCGCGCCGAGCGCGATCATCAGTGGTTTGGTAATGTTGCCGCCGGGTACGGCGTTGTCAAAAAGTCCCATCGTGGATCCTCCATCTAGCCAAACCCGGCCCGTCTTCAACAATGGGTTATTCGGGCGGAATTTCAAGCTGGCTTGAGCTTTTGACAATCATATGAAAATGTTCCGTTGGCGGGAGGATGGAGAGGAAAAAATGGGTATCATCAGCTGGATCATTCTCGGCGTCATTGCCGGCTTCATAGGCAGCAAGATCGTCAACAAGAGCGGTCAGGGCATCATACTCGATATCGTGCTCGGCATCGTCGGCGCCATTGTCGGTGGCCTGATCTTCAGCGCTTTCGGCGCGTCGGGCGTGACCGGGCTCAACATCTACAGCCTGATTGTCGCCGTGGTGGGCGCGGTGGTCGTCTTGTGGGCCTACCACCAGTTCAGTGGAAACCGGGCTCTCTAAAACGTAAAAACAAATCGTTAGAGGGGTTCAGCGTTCTATCAAACGCTGAACCGCCCTGCGATCCCGGCAGGCAGATCCGTCGAAAGAGCTACCCGCTTCGGGCTGGCAGCACCGGGATCCCGATGCATGTCGCCCGAAAGTGACGTCGGTTGTGGGCGAACGACATTCATAACAAAGACCTGAAGCGCGTCGCATCCGTTTCGACGCGGCGCGCTTTAGGCGACGACAGTCAGCCGGCGCTTGCGCTGGTCCAACGAGACGATGGTCAGGCCGCTGGCCATCACCAGCAGGATGCCGCAGACCGCCAGCGCGTTGGGGAACTGGCCGAACACCAGCAGGCCCGAAATGACGGCCCAGACGGTAAAGCAGTAATAGAACGGCGCCACCGCGCTGGTCGGCCCGACGCGATAGGCCATGAAGATGAAGAAATGGCCGAAGATCAGGAAAAGACCGGCGCCGGCCAGCAGCAGCAGATGGCGAGCTTCGGGCATCACCCAGCGCTCGGACGCCAGATGCGCCGCGCCCGCGCCGATCAGCACCACCACCACGGCGGAAATCGCCACGATCATCCCCGGCACCTCCGTCGGCACATGCCTGCCGGCGAGGTCGCGCGCGGCTGCCAGTGCGGCGTTGCCGAGCGCCAGCAGCGCATAGACCGAAATGCCTTGCATGGTCGGCTGCGCCACCATCAGCGCGCCGATGAAGCCGAGCCCGATCAGCGCCATGCGCTGGCCGCCGATGCGCTCGCCAAACAGGATCGACGAGCCGACCAGCATCAGCAGCGGCGTGATTTGTCCCAGCGCCGTGGAATCCGCGATCTGCATGTTGGCGAGCGCCACGACGTAGCAAAGGATCGCCGCCAGCTCGAGCAGGTTCCTGCGCAGCACGCGCCTGTCGAAGATCAACGGGATCTGTTTGCCGTAGCCCAGCAGGAACAACAGCGGGAAGCCCCAGAGCGTCGCGGCGGCACCACGCAGGAACAGCACCTCATAGGACGGCAACCCCGCGGTCGCGAGTTTCATCATCGTATCGTTGACCAGGTACGACCCGGTCGAGATGATCATGAACAGCGGGCCGCGGATTGAGGCAGGGATGAATTGCATGGGGTCAGGAGATCAGACCTCGATGGCCGCCGCAATGGGCCATCAACTGGCCGTGATCGAGACAGGAATTGGCCGGCAAGAACATGGGATGCAGGCCTCGATCGATCGGCATGTCACCCATTCCATTTCCCCCATCGCCTTCCTATATCAGCGCCATATCCCCGCAATCGGATCCCAGGTTCGGACTGAGTGAGACGACACCCGGCCAAAAGACGCTTGTGTTTTTTGGCCTTTGTCGCTAATCGCCCCGCATTCGACTGAACTGAAGGTCAAGGCCGTCCAAGGAAAGAGACTATGGCAAAAGGTAAATTCGAGCGCACTAAGCCTCATGTGAACATCGGCACGATTGGTCACGTTGACCATGGCAAGACGTCGCTGACGGCGGCGATCACGAAGTATTTTGGCGAGTACAAGCGCTACGACCAGATCGATGCGGCGCCGGAAGAGAAGGCGCGCGGCATCACCATCTCGACGGCTCACGTTGAATACGAGACGGCCAACCGCCACTACGCTCACGTCGACTGCCCCGGCCACGCCGACTATGTGAAGAACATGATCACCGGTGCCGCGCAGATGGACGGCGCGATCCTGGTGGTGTCGGCCGCCGACGGCCCGATGCCGCAGACCCGCGAGCACATCCTGCTTGCCCGTCAGGTCGGCGTGCCGTCGATCGTGGTGTTCTTGAACAAGGTCGACCAGGTCGACGACGCCGAGCTTTTGGAACTGGTCGAGCTCGAGGTTCGCGAGCTTCTGTCGAAGAACGAATTCCCCGGCGACGACATTCCGATCGTCAAGGGTTCGGCGCT
>NZ_VFUV01000022.1:0-105985 GCF_006441315.1 Mesorhizobium sp. B2-4-19
CGGCCTCGGCAACGACACCTACTATGTCGACAATATCGGCGACAAAGTCATAGACGTGACCGGCCAGGGCACCGACAAAGTCTTCAGTTCCGTTTCCTTCAATCTCTCCGGCCAGGAGTTGGAGAACCTGACCCTGACCGGCGCGGCATCCATCAACGGCACCGGCAATTCCATTGCCAACATCGTCACTGGCAATGCTGGCATCAACACGCTGATCGGGCTCGGCGGCAACGACACGCTGGATGGTAAGGGCGGAGCCGATACCATGCAGGGCGGCCTCGGTAACGACACCTATTATGTGGACAATGCCGGCGACCATGTCATCGAGGTGATCGGCCAGGGCACTGACAACGTACAGGCCTATGTCAGCTTCAACCTGTCCGGCCAGGAGCTGGAAAACCTGCAGCTGCGCAGTGCAGCGAACATCAACGGCATCGGCAATTCGGTTGCCAACGTCATCGGCGGCAACAGCGGCAACAACATCATCGACGGCCTTGGCGGCGCCGACACGATGAGTGGCGCACAGGGCAACGACACCTATTATGTCGACAATGCCGGTGACCGCGTGGTCGATGTGGCTGGCCAGGGCACCGACAATGTGCAGGCCTACGTCAGCTTCAACCTGTCCGGCCAGGAGCTGGAGAACCTGCAGCTGCGTAGCTCGGCTTCGATCAACGGCACCGGCAATTCGATTGCCAACGTCATCGGCGGCAACAGCGGCAACAACATCATCAATGGCCTTGGTGGCAACGACACGCTGAGCGGCGCGCAGGGCAACGATAGTTTCGTCTTCACCACCGCGCTCAACGCCTTGACCAATGTCGATACCATCACCGACTTCTCGGTGGCCGACGACACCATATGGGTCGATAATGCGATCTTTGCTGCGCTTGGCGGCAACGGCACGCTGACCGCGGACCAGTTCATCAAGAACACCACCGGTCTTGCCGGCGACGACAACGATCACATCATCTACGAAACCGACACCGGCTGGCTCAGCTATGACAGCAACGGCAGTGTGGCGGGCGGCTCAACCCATTTTGCCACGCTGGCCGCAAACCTCGCGCTCACCAACGCCGATTTCTTCGTGGTTTGAGGAAAATGAAAAATCGGCGGCATCGGCCGGGATGTGCGGTAGGAAGAAGCCCAATCATACCGCCGAGCGTTCATTAGTGCTTCCTCCCGGTGTCGGCTCGCCCAGGAAGTGAGCGAGTGCCGCCTTCCTGGATTGGCGATCGAGTGTGAGTGAGCGCGGAACCATCCAACAGACCCTAAATGTAGCCAGCGATGCTGTCGGCCGCCATGATGAGCGCAGTGTCCACAGTTTGGATGTAGCGGCTGGTCATCGAGCCGCGTGAGTGTCCAACCAAAGCGGCGATGGTTGCCTCAGTGAACCCAAGGCGCGCGGACACGCTGTTCACCCTGCTGCTTCCCGGTCGAGCGCGTCGCGGCGTCGGCGGTGGGTGAGCACGAAAAAGAAGCCGAACTTCGCCAGGGCGCCGACGGTGTAGATCGCCACGAGGATCGCGAGGACTTTTGCCGCCATGGTCTCACCTTCCGGCGCGAACCCAGTTCCAAGCCTCCGAGAGCCGGCCGCTCCGCGCAACGGCATGCTCGGCCTTGCCTCAGCCTCCCGCCACCGCACGTACGCTCTCCCGCTCCACGAGCGGGCACTCCAGCTTGGTGATGGGATAGCGCCCCTGTCCGGGCGCCGTTGGCGCCTCGAGCTGTTCGATCGCCCATTGGCCCATCGCCATATGCGGCAGGATCGAGGTGGTCAGCGGCGGAAAGAGGTGCCGGGCGATTTCCTCGTCGTCATAGCCGACGACGGAGATGTCCTGGGGAATGTGCAGGCCGGCTTCCTTCAGCGCCTCGTAGCAGCCGATCGCGGTGCGGTCGTTCTGGCAGAAGATGGCGGTCGGGCGGTCTTTGAGCGCCAGCAGCTTCACCGTCGCGGCATAGCCGGCACTTGCCGACCAGTCGCCTTCGACCACCAGCTCCGGGTCGAAAGGGATGTCGGCGGTGGCGAGCGCGCGCCGGTAGCCTTTGAGCCGGTCCTGCGCGGCCTGCATCCACGGCTCGCCGGTGATGGTGGCGATGCGGCGGTGGCCGTGGCTGATCAGATGCCTTGTCGAATTCTGGCCGCCGGCGATCTCGGACGGCACCACGGCGGGGAAGGCGTAGTCGGCCGTGTAGCAATTGAGCAGGATCACCGGAATGTCGAGGCTGTAGAGGAAGTCGGGCGCGGTGATCTCGCGGGTGAAGATGGTCATGTAGATCAGCGCCGAAATGCCCCGCCGGGTCAGTGCCTGTATGGCGCGCGGCTCCATCACGGCGTCGCCCATGGTCTGCGCCACCAGAAGCACGTTGCCGGCATTCCAAGAAGCCTGGCGCGCGCCTTCGATCGCCACCACCGCCTCAGGGCTGGTCGCCAGCTGGTCGACGGCAAAGCCGATCACCCCGTCAAGCCCATCAAAAGCGGGCCCATTAAAAGCGGGCCCGTCAAAGGCGGCAACGGGGTTGCGCAGCGCCGAGAAGGCGGGCGCGCTGTAGCCCAGCGCCCTCGCGGCCTCGATCACCCGCTCGCGGGTCTGCTGCGACAGCTTGATCCCGGGCGAATTGTTGAGCACGAAGGAAACCGTCGCCTGCGAGCAGCCGGCCGCCCGCGCGATGTCGGTCATGGTGACCCGCCCCTTGGGCTTGGCCGGCGCCTTGCGGCGCTTTACCGTCTCGGTAACCGGATCCGTCGTCTCGCTCATGGCAGTCCTGTCCCCAATTCAGCCTGTTTAGCGGCCGCCTGCCGGCCCGACAAGATGGCTCAGCGGCGTCGATTTATAGAAGCAGCCGCATCGGTTATATCTATTAGTAGCCGCGCGGTCCATCGATCATCAGGCTCCTTATGTGCAGCGAAAGCAAGGACTGCATGGCTTTTTGGCTCCATGCGGCCAAGGCATGGGTTCGTTGGCGCGCCGTTCGCGGCGGTGCCATCCGTGCTTGGATATTGGCTGAAAACTAATACTGTTTACTAATACAAAAATGCACTGTAACGTCAATCCGTCGCGCCTGGCCTTGCTGGGTTCCGGGGCGGCGGGAAAGCGAACGTCGATGGCCCGATGGCGAGCGGGGGTTGCCTCCGCAAGCTCTGTCTCGGATATGTGATATGTCAGACAAATCGGACTATTTACGAACGAAGAATGAGTCTCTAAAGTCCGTGACCGTGGCTGGAACGAGGCCATTCCTTTGAGTGCCGGGACACCCTGAGGAGGAGGGGTATCCAAGCCGCAAACGGCAAATTCAGGTGAGCAGGCAATTCTAGTGAGCAAGACGGTCCAGCCCGAAGGCTGGACCCAAACGGGAGGTTGAACATGAAGTCCTTGATACGCAATGCATCCGTGGCCGCCGCGGCCCTGGTTGTCGGCCTGACGGCGACGGCCATCGCGCGCGCCGACGACAAGCCGACACTGGCTTTCGTCGTCAACGGCGCTTCCGATTTCTGGAAAGCGGCCGAAGCCGGCGTCAAGAAGGCGCAGGGCGAACTGCCCGACTACAATCTCGAACTCAAATATCCCGAGCAATCCTCGGTCGCCATCCAGCAGCGGCTGATGGATGATCTGGTGACGGCCGGCGTCAAGGGCATCATGGTTTCGGCCGTCGATCCCAAGACCTCGACCGATGGCCTGAACAAGATCGCCTCGCAAACCGCGCTGTTCACCACCGACAGCGACGCACCGCAGACCAAGCGCGTCGCCTATATCGGCTCGTCCAATGTCGACGCCGGCAAGCAGGCGGCCGAAATCGCCAAGAAGGCCATGCCCAATGGCGGCAAGTGCCTCGGCTTCGTCGGCCTGCTCGGCGCCGACAATGCCAAGGAGCGCATCCAGGGCATGAAGGACGGTTTGGCCGGCACCAAGATCGAGCTCGTCGACGTGCGCGGCGACGATATCGACCAGGCGCGTGCCAAGAAGAATGTCGAGGACGCGCTGGTCGCCAGCCCCGACGTCACCTGCATGGTCGGCTTCTATTCCTACAACACGCCGCGCATCTATGAAGCGCTGCGCGATGCCGGCAAGCTCGGCCAGATCACGGTCGTCGGCTTCGATGACGATCCGATCACGCTGGGCGGCGTCAAGGAAGGCACCGTTGCCGCCACCGTCGTGCAGCAGCCCTTCGAATGGGCCTATCAGGGCATGAAGCTGATGGCTGCCTATCTCAAGGGCGACAAGTCGGGCATCCCGGCCGGCAACCTCATCATCATCCCGACCAAGATCATCGGCAAGGATGATGTCGACGCCTACGCCGCCAACCTGAAGGCGATGTCCGGAAAGTAAGACCACAGGCAGTTCAGCCGGCTCAACTTCGCTTGAGCCGGCTGCGCGCATTGACGAACCCTTCGAGGACCGTCAGTCTGCCGGAAGGCCGGCCCGCTAACTGCTGTCAGGCATGATGAACTATTCCGATACATCCATCGCAGCGACGACGCCGTTCCTCAGCCTCGAGAGCGTGCGCAAGACCTATCCGGGCGTTGTCGCGCTGGATGGCTTCTCCATGGAGGTCAGGCCGGGCGAGGTCATCGGCCTCGTCGGCGAGAACGGCGCCGGCAAGTCGACCTTGATGAAGATCCTCGGCGGCGTCACCACGCCGGACACCGGCACGATCACCGTCGACGGCACAGCGCACAGCAGCTTGACCGTCGAGGGCAGCCTGGGCTCCGGCATCGCCTTCGTCCACCAGGAACTCAACCTGTTCGAAAATCTCGACGTCGCCGCCAACATCTTCTTCGGCCGCGAACCGCTGCGCGCCGGGCCGCTGAAACTCGTCGACCGCTCGAAGCTGCGCGAGATGGTGGCGCCGCTGTTGAAGCGCGTCGGCGCCAATTTCTCCGCCGATGCGCAGGTCGCCGACCTGTCGCTGGCGCAGCAGCAGATGGTCGAGATCGCCAAGGCGCTGTCGATCAAGGCAAGGCTGGTCATACTCGACGAGCCGACATCGAGCCTGCCGCTCGCCGAGACCGACAAACTGCTCGACGTCATCAAGGCGCTGAAGGCCGACGGCATCAGCGTCATCTTCATTTCGCACCGCCTGCACGAGGTCGAGCGCGTCGCCGACCGCGTCGTCGTGCTGCGCGACGGCATGCTGGCCGGCACGCTGGGCAAGCGCGACATCAATCACGACCAGATGGTCAAGCTGATGATCGGCCGCATGCTGAAGGAACGCGAAAAGGCCTCCGAGGCCGCGCGGGCACCCGGCGCCACGGCACTTGCGGCCAAGGCCATCCGCACCCCCACCTATCCCAGCCGGCCGGTCGACCTCGATGTCCGGCGTGGCGAGATCCTCGGCCTTGCCGGCCTTGTCGGCTCCGGCCGCACCGAGCTGGCCCGCGTCTTCTTCGGCATCGACGGCAGCCTTGGCGGCACGCTCGAGCTCGACGGCAAGACGCTTGCGCTGGGGTCGGCGGCCGATGCCGTCGCGCACGGCATTTTCCTGGTGCCGGAAGACCGCAAGCTGACCGGCATCCTGCTTGACCTTTCGATCGCACAGAACATTTCGCTGCCCAATCTGCCGGCACATGCCAGGCGCTCGCTGGTCTCGGCAAGCGCCGAAACGGCAACCGCCGAGAAACAGAAGAAAAATCTCGGCATCAAGGCGCCGTCGGTGCAGACGCGCACCGGCACGCTGTCGGGCGGCAACCAGCAGAAGGTCGTGCTCGGCAAGTGGCTGGCCATGAACCCGAAGGTGATGATCCTCGACGAGCCGACGCGCGGCATCGACATCGGCGCCAAGGCGGAAATCTACGGGCTGATGCGCGCGCTGGCCGATGCCGGCGTCGCCGTGCTGATGATCTCCAGCGACATGGAGGAGGTGATCGGCGTGTCCGACCGCATCGCCGTCATGCATGAGGGCCAGATCTCGGGCATTCTCGACAAGGACCAGTTCAGCCAGGAAAACGTGCTGCTGCTGGCGGTGGGCAAGCAGCCGAAATAGTTTTGCGCCGGGGTCGCGAGACCGCGCAACCTGCTCAGGCAGGCATTGGGGAGAAGACTATGAGCAAGAAAGATCTCGGCCTGCTGATCCTGATCCTGGTGGTCGGGGCAGTCGTGGCCATCATCAATCCGCGCTTCCTCTTGCCGATCAACCTTGCCAACACCTCGAACCTGATCGGCCTGTTCGGGATTCTTTCCATCGGCCAGGCCTTCGTCATCATCACCGGCGGCATCGAGCTGTCGGTCGGCTCGGTGGTGGCGCTGCTGGGAACGCTTTTCATCGACTTCATCGCCGTGCGCGAACTGGACTGGCCGCTGGCCTTCGTGCTGATCATCGCGCTTGGCGCCATCATCGGCCTGGTGCATGGCTGGCTGATCACCAAGCTGAAGCTGCAACCCTTCGTCGTTACCTTGTGCGGCCTCTTGATCTACCGCGGCGTCGCCCGCTTCTACACCGCCGACGGCACCGCCGGCTTCGCCTTCGGCCAGAATTTCCCCGAGCTCGAATTCCTCACAGCGGGCCGCTCCTGGGGCGTGCCGAACAGCTTCATCGCGCTGATCGCCATCGCCATCGTCATGTGGGTGGTGCTGCACCGTTCGGTGTTCGGCCGCTATCTCTACGCCATCGGCAAGAATGAGGAGGCGGCGAAATATTCCGGCATCCGCACCGGCCGCATCGTCATGGCCGCCTATGTCATCTGCGGTGTGCTGACGGCGCTGTCGGCGATCTATTTCGCCATGTACACGCGCTCGATCTCGCCGGCCAGCCACGGCCAGTTCTATGAACTCTACGCCATTGCCGCCGCCGTGCTCGGCGGCTTCTCGCTGCGCGGCGGCGAAGGCTCGCTGATCGGCGTCATCCTCGGGACCGTGCTGCTGCAGGAACTGCAGAACCTCGTCAATCTGCTCGGCATCCCGTCCTCCCTCAACTTCGCGGTCATGGGCGGCGTCATTCTCATCGGCGTGCTCGTCGACCAGCAATGGGGCGTGTTCCGCGCACGGCGGCTGATGGTCGATGCCGCCCGCAAGAACGTTGCCGGCGCGCCGGCGGAATAATCGCGCGGGGCAACGCTGCCGCTTGCCCGACTTGTGTAGATATTATAATAGCATAACCCGGTATTGCTCGGGGGTGTGCGGGACATGCGCTGCGATTTGCGAGGCAAGGTGGCGCTGGTCACGGGAGCGGGGGGCGCCATAGGCAGTTCCATCGCCAGACGCCTGTCCGACAATGGCGCCGCGGTCGTCGTCGCCGACATCAACGGCGAGGGCGCAAGCCAGGTCGCGGCCGGCTTGATCGATGCCATGGCCTGCGCCACCGACATCCGTGATGCCGCATCGGTCGACAGCGCGATCGCCGCGATCATGCGGCGTTACGGCCGCCTCGACATCCTCATCAACAATGCCGGCGTCAACACGCTGGCGCATCGTGTCACAATCGACGAATTCCCGGCCGAGGAATGGGACCGCATCACCGGCATCGATCTCGACGGCCTTTACATTATGAGCCGCGCGGCACTGGCCCCCATGCTCGCCGCCGGCAGGGGCGGGCGCATCGTCAACATTGCCTCGGTCGTCGGCCTTGCCGCCATGCGCCTGCAGAGCCCGTTCGTCGCCGCCAAGGCCGGCATCATCCATCTGACGCGGTCGATGGCGATCGAACTCGGCGCCAAGGGCATCCTGACCAACGCGGTCGCCCCGGGTTCGGTGATGACGGCGCTGACCGCCAAGCTGTTTTACGGCGATGACGGCAAGTTCGCCGGCCGTACGCAGGAATTCCTGGCCCATGTGCCGCTCGGCCGCCCGGCCGAGCCGCGGGAGATCGCCGAGGCGGTGCTGTTTCTTGCCTCGCCGGCCGCCAGCTACGTCAACGGCCAGGTGCTGGCCGTCGATGGCGGCTGGACGGCGGGATACATGATGTGAGTGGCGCGATGGAAATCGATCTCAACGGCGCCGCTGTGGCCCTCGATGGCGAGACTAACCCGATCGTCGACGCCGTGCTTGCCGCGCTGCGTGCCAATGGCGGCACGGTTGTCGAAGCCGGGGATGCCGCCGACATCCTGCTGATGTCCAATCCGCTGCGCCCGGGAACGACGATGCAGGATCCACGCCGCCAGCACGCCGATGCGCGCAGGGCGGCCGTGGCCATGGCCGAGCGCGGCGGCGGGCGCATCATCTTCCTGATCTCGGCCACCGCCGGCATGCCGATGCGCCGACATCCGCGCTTTTCCATCGAGAACGCGGCGATTCTGGCCGGCATGCGTGCGCTGGCCATGGAGTTCGGGCCGAAGGTGCTGGTCAATGCCGTCGGCTTCGGCGCGGTCGCGGACGAAACCATGGTCTCGGGCGACAAGGCGATGCTCAGCCACACACCGGTCGGCCGCGCCGGCTGCATCGAGGAAGCGGTCGCGGCCGTGCTGTTCTTCTGCGATCCGCTCAACACCTACACGACGGGCCAGATGCTGGGCGTCGACGGTGGCTGGACGGCAGGCTATGCCCGCAATTTCTGAATTGCTGAGCATCGGATCGGGAGCGCTCGAAGTCGCCCTGGTGCCGCAGATCGGCGGCAGCGTGAGCGCGTTGCGCTGGCGCGGCATCGATCTCATGCGCCGGCTCTCGGAAGGTGACCGCAAATCCGGCAATGTGCTTGGCGTCGCCATGTTTCCGATGACGCCCTATGCCAACCGCATCGCCGGCAACGCCTTCGACTTCGGGGCTAGACGCTGGCAGGTCCTGCCCAACAATCCGCCCGAAAAATTCAACGTCCATGGCAGCGGTTGGCAACACGCCTGGACGGTCACCGGGTCAGGTCCCGCCAACGCAACCCTGTCGCTGGACATCGCCGCCGGAGCCGAGCCCCATTCCTACCGCGCGACCCAGGCTTTCGCGGTTTCGGACGAGGGACTGAGCGTGACCATGACGCTGACCAATACCGGTTCAGTCGCCCTGCCGTTCGGTTTTGGTTTGCATCCCTGGTTCGATCGCGATCCGGACGTGACGGTGCAGTTCAAGGCCGAACGCTTCTATCTCGAAGAGCCCGATGGCATTTCGGGCGATCCCGTCACCTTGCCGCCCGAACTCGACTTTGCCGAAGGCAGATCCCTGCCGGGCGGCTGGCGCAACAACGACTATGGCGGCTGGGGCGGCGAGGCGACGCTGCGCTTCCCGGCACGCGGCGCGGGACTGCGCATGAGGGCGGCCGACCCGATCTTCAAGCACCTGATGCTTTACGCCGATCCGGCAAAGCCATATTTCTGCGTCGAGCCGCAGACCAACGCCTCCGGCGCCTTCAACCGCGGCCGATGGGATGATCCGGATGAGGGCGTCATCGTCCTCGCCCAAGGCGAAAGTGCCGCCGGCACCGTCTGTTTCACGCCCTTTGCGCTTGAGGCCGGGGCCTGCCCCCGCTAGCCATGGCTGCGGAATTCCGTGCCCGGTAGGCTAGCGCCTGCGCGCGGCAAACTGAAGGGGTAGGATAATTGGATATTCAGTGACCAGCCGATTGCGCTTGAGCCCTAGAGAAGCCGCGCCAGCAGGCCGCCATCCACTTGCATGGCGCTGCCGGTGACGAAGGATGCGGCGTCGGAGATCAGGAAGCCGATCGCGCTGGCGATCTCCGAAGGGTTGGCGATGCGGGCGATCCTGTTGGGCTCGAAGGACAGGCCCAGCGCTTCGGCGCCGCCGGCCGCTTCCAGCCCGTCCAGCGTCATGCGGGTGGCGACCGAGCCGACCAGCACGGCGTTGACGCGGATGCGGTCGACGGCATAGTCGAGCGCCATCTGCCGCGACAGGCCGACGACCGCCGCCTTCGTCGCGGCATAGGCGGGCACGCCGGGAACCGTGGCATCGGCGTGCACGGACGCGATGTTGACGATCGAGCCGCCGCCGGCCGCGCGCAGCAGCGGCAAGGTCGCGCGGCAGACGCGGAAAATGGCTGTGAGGTTGACGGCGATGGTTTTTTCCCACTCCGCGTCGGAAACGTTTTCAAGCCGCTTGCCGGTGGGGTAGATGCCGGCGCAGTTGACGACGGCGTCGAGCCCGCCAAGCCGTTCGGTGGCTGCCGTCACCGCCGACTGAACCTCCGCTTCGCGGGTGAGATCGCACTCGCGAAAGATCAACTGGCTCTTGTCATAGCGGCCGGCAAGGGCCTTGCCCTCTTCGCTGTCCAATCCGGCGCCGAAAACCCTGGCGCCCTCGTCGGCGAGGTACTCCGCGGTCGCCCGGCCAATGCCTGTGGCAGCCCCTGTGACGAAGACGCGTTTGCCGGCGAACATCATGCTGAGGCCTGTGAAGCGATGGCGTGGCGTTCGGCTTGCGCCGCCGTCACCGAGCGCAGCACGCGATCCTCGCCGCCTTCGCCGCGGCCAAATTCGTCGACGATGCGCCCGTCGACGACCACGAGGCAGCGGTCGCAAAGGCCAATCAGCTCTTCCAATTCGGAAGCGACGATCAGCAAACCTACGCCTTTCTCGGCGAGCTCAACCACAAGCCGGTAGATTTCATGCCGGGTCGCCGCGTCGACGCCCTTGGTCGGCTCGTCGAGCAGCAGCACTTTCGGTGCCCGCATCAGCACACGGGCGAACAGCAGCTTTTGCTGGTTGCCGCCCGACAGATGGGTGACCGAAGCCTGCGGCGAGGACGCCTTGACGTTGAGCGCGCGCATGGCGGTGAGGATGGAGCTTCGCTCCAGTCCGCCGCGCACCATGCCATGCCGCGACAGCGGCGCGAGATTGCCGATGGTGATGTTGGCGCCGACCGGCAGGTTGAACAGCAGGCCGTCGCGCTTGCGATCCTCGGTCAGCAGCGCAATGCCGGCCGCGCGGGCATTCCTGGGCGATTTGATCGACACGCTTTGGCCGGCGACGCGGATTTCGCCGTCGGCTGGAACGCGGCCATAGATGCCGTGCAGGATTTCGCTGCGGCCGGAGCCCAGCAGCCCTGCCAGCCCGACGATTTCGCCCGCCGCCACGCAGAGATTGATATCCCTGGCGCCATGGACCGCGCCGCTGTGGCCGGCGACCGTGAGATGGCGAACCTCCAGCGCCGTCGGCGCGCCGACGGGCGCCGCGTGTTCGGGAAACAGCCGCTGCAGCCTTTGACCCGACATCGAGAAGATGAAGGTCTCGGCATCGAAATCCTCGCGCGCGACCCGTACCGCCACCTGCCCGTCGCGCAGCACCGTGGCGCGGTCGCAGATGGCCAGCACCTCGGGCAGGCGGTGGGTGATGTAGATCATCGCCACGCCTTGCGCCTTCAGGCGACGCAGCACGGCGAACAGCGCATCGACCTCGGTGCCGGAGAGCGAGGCCGTCGGCTCGTCCAGCATCAGCACGCGTGGCTTCAGCACGATGGCACGCGCAATCATCACCAGATGACGCTGCGCCGAGGTCAGCGACGCGACATAGGCCCTGGGGTTGATGTCGATGCCGAGGTCGGCAAAGATTTCGCCGGCCCGCTGCTCGAGCTTGCGCTGATGGACCAGCATGCCTGTGCCCAGCCCGGTGCGGCCGGCAAAGACATTCTCGGCGACCGACAGCTGTTCGAGCACCTCGATTTCCTGCGGCACGTAACCGACGCCGTTCGATCGTGCATCGGCCGGCGAAGCGAAGCTGACGGGCCGGCCGTCGAGCTGGATCATGCCGGTGTAGGAACCGGCCGGGTGCACGCCGTTGAGGATCTTGACCAGCGTCGACTTGCCGGCGCCGTTCTGGCCGAGCAAGGCGTGGATCTCGCCGGCCACGACATCGAAATCGACGCCGCGCAGCGCCTGCACGCCGCCGAAATTCTTGGCGATGGCGGTGGCCGAAAACAGCGGCGCTGGGGTGATGATCGACAAGACGCATCCCTTCGGAAAGCGCCGGGCCTGCAAGGCGCGGGCCCGGCGGCAGGTGTTACTGGCCGGCGCTATCCAGCATCTTGTAATAGGGGTCCAGATCAGCTGCGGTGATCACCTTTGCCGGCAGCGGATTGCTGTAGGGCACGGTCTTGCCCTGGGCGAGATCACCGAGAAGTTCGGCGACCTTGGCGCTTTCTTCATAGAGCGGCTGCGCGACGATGCCGTAGGCGGCGCCGGATTTCACCAGATCGAGATTCTGCCTGATATAGTCCATGCCGACGATGACGACGTCGCGTCCGGCCTTGCGGGCGGCGCCCGACCAGGTCTGGATGCTGTTGCCGGTGGTGCCGAAGGCGGCGGTCACATCGGGATTGCCCTGCAGGATCGCTACCGCTTTTGCCTCGGCCGCCGACGGTTCAAAGCCTTCCATCTGAGTGTCGAGCACCTTGATGCCGGGATATTTCGCCGCGATGGTCTTGCGGAAGGCATCCGACATGGCGTTTTCGGTGTCGTTGGAAGCGCCCTGCGTCAACGCCACGGTGCCCTTGCCGCCGAGCTTGTCGCCGATCGCGATCGCGGCATTGGTTCCCGCTTCGGCGATGTTCTCTCCCGTTGCCGCTTTCAGGCCGTTGACGGTCCCTTCGGGCGGCAGGACGTGCCAGGTGACGATCGGGAAGCCTTCCTTGGCCAGCTTGGAGATGTAGGAATAGATGGCCGGATCGGGACCGTAGACCCCGATCGCGTTGTATTTGGTGCGGGCAAGGGCGGCCTCGGCAAGCGGCAAGGTCGCCGGAATATCCCAGTTGGTGGCGCTTGGGTCGCCGACCACCTCGCAGGTGTAGCCGAGTTCCTTGCATTTGCTGAGGAAGCCCGCCTGCATCAGCCGATGCACCGGGTGATCCTTCATCGCCTGCACCCAGAGCAGGTGAATGTCCGCCGCCCGTGCCAGGCTCGCCGAGCCGAGCGAGGTGGCGAGTGCCGCCGCCACCAATGCGGTTCGGATCAGCCGCTTTTTCAAATGGGTTTTCATGCCTTACCTCCCTTGGTTCGCCGGCATTTTTGCCGGCGCAATATCCGCGGCCTCTCAGGCGCCGGCGATGAAGTAGCGGCGGCGCACTATGTCGAGGCCGACAGCCATGACCATGATCACGCCGACCGCGATCTGCTGCCAGTTGGAGTTGACGCCAATGACGACGAGGCCGCTCTGCACCACCTTCAGCATCAGGATGCCGACGACGCCGCCGGCCACCGTGCCGGCGCCGCCGAAGAGGCTGACGCCACCGACCACGACGCCGGCGATGACCGTCAGTTCCCAGCCGCTGCCGATCGAAGTGCCGCCGCTGCCGAGATCGGCCATGACGAACATGCCGGCGATCGCCGACAGCGCGCCGACGGTGATGAAGGCGCCGATCTTGTAGGCGCTGGTGTTGATACCGACGAGATGCGCCACTTCCTTGTTGCCGCCGGTGGCATACATGTTGCGCCCGAGCACGGTGCGCCGCAGCACGAAGTCGGCAAGGAGGGCGGCGACGATGAAGAAGGCGAAGCTCCAGCCGAGACCGAAGGCGAGATCGGTGCCGCCAATGGTGTTGATCGCCTCGGGCAGCGGATAGACCGGATAGCCGCCCGTCACCACCTGGATCAGGCCCTGGCCGATGAACAGCATGCCGAGCGTCTGGATGAAGGCAGGGATGCCCAGCCTGACGACGATCAGGCCGTTGAGGAGGCCGATCAGCGCGCCGACGCCGATGCCGCCGAGAATGCCGACGCTCACCGGCAGGGCGGCCGCGGTCATCAGCTTGGCGGCGACCACGGCGGAGAGACCAGCCACCGAGCCGACCGACAGGTCGAACTCGCCGGCGACCAGCAGAATGGTCTGGCCGATGGCGATGATGCCGACAAAGGAGACGACGTTGAGAATGGCGCGGATGTTGCGCTCCGACAGGAAGGCCGGCTCGAGCAGCCAGAAGAAGGCGATCAGCAAAGCCATGGCCGCCAGCACGCCGACCTCGCCGACGGCAATCAAGCCGATCAATCGCCGCCGGAACGATCGCGCGTCCCTGGGCGGCGAGCTCACCTGAGCCGCGCTGTTCATCCCGACCTCCCTGGCAGCGACCGTTGCCGGCTCTTGCGGCCGGCCCATGCGCCCGCGCCGATCCAGGCGCGCTCCTCTCGGCCATTAAGATTATAATATTATAACTTGTCAACGATGAAATTTTCCGGCGGTGCATAGCTGCGGTCCATCGCTGGAAAGCACTCGCGGCAACCGCTATGAATGGACGTTTCGGCGTGATCCGCAGGACATTGCCTTGGTGGATAGCGCTTTCTTGGAGCATGGTGATGGTCGACAAGCCGCCGGCGGGCGAGAAGAAGCCGCAACGCCTCGGCGTCCGCGAGATCGCCAAGCGGGTCGGCGTGGCGCCGATGACGGTGTCGCGCGCGCTGTCCAATCCCGACATGGTCTCGCCGGAGACGCGCGCCAAGGTGCTGGAGGCGATCGAACAGGCCGGCTTCGTACCCAACCGGCTTGCGTCCAGCATGCGCGGCAACGGCCGCATGATCGGCACGGTGGTGCCGCCGCTGATCAATTCGGGCATTGCCGAACAGGTGCAAGGCATGTCCGACGAATGCCATGAGAGCGGCTATTCGATGCTCTTGGTGCAAGGCGAGTTCACGCAGGAGGCCGAGGAGAAGTCGATCCGCAACCTGCTCGGCTGGCGCCCGGTCGGCATGATCCTGCAGAGCTTCGTGCAAAGCGAAGCGGCGCGTGCCTTGCTGAAGAGCAGCGGCGCCCCGGTGGTCGAAATTTCCGAAATCAAGGGGCGCAAGCCGATCGACATGGTGGTCGGCATCTCCAACTTCGAGACCGCCTATGCCATGACCATGCATCTGGCAGCCAAGGGCTACAAGCGCATCGGCTTCGTCTCGACGCCGATCCACGGCAATGACCGCCTGCGGCAGCGCCGCACCGGCTACCATGCCGCCCTGACGGAGCTCGGCATCAAGAACCATGCCGATATGGAGGTCGAAGTGCCGATCACCGCGCAGGGCGGTGCCGAGGCGCTGGTGACGCTGACCTCCCGCCACCGGGATATCGATGCCATCTTCTTTTCCAGCGACACGCTCGCGGTCGGCGCCGTGCAGGAATGCCACCGCCGGCGCTGGGCCGTGCCGGGCAGGATCGCCATCGCTGGCTATGGCGATATGGATCTCGCCGCGCAGCTCTATCCGCCGCTGACCACGGTGAAGGTCAACCGCTACGAGATGGGCCGCCGTGCGGTGCGGCAATTGCTGGCAAGACTCGGCGGCGACACCAAGGTGCCGACCATCACCAGCCTCGGCTTCGAGATCGTCGATCGCGAAAGCGCGTGACGGACTAGAGGCCACGCCGCCCCGTCTCTTCCCGCTGACCGAGGCGCTTTTCCCAGCCCTCCGCGTGGACGTTGAGATAGGCGTTGGGATCGTAAGGGTGGTTCTTGATCGCCTCGATGTTGAGATCGATGCCGAGCCCTGGCGCGCCGGGCAGCGACAGATGGCCATTGGCCGGGTTGACGGTCGGGTGCCAGGTCACGAGATCGCGCGTCCACGGGTCGTTGAAAGCGTCGAAGTGCTCCTGGATGAGGAAGTTCGGCACCGCGGCCGCCAGCTGCAGGCACACCGCCGTCGCCACCGGTCCGCCGCTCTGGTGCGGGGCGATGTGGCTGCCATGCGCAAGCGCGAGGTTGGCCACCTGCATGGACGGCGCAATGCCGCCGAGCGACATCGGTTCGGGCTGGAAGATGTTGACGCCCCCACCGGCGGCCAGCGTGTAGAATTGCCCGACCGTGTCGTACATTTCGCCGGTCGCCACCGGGATCGGTGATCGATGCGCCACTTCGTGCACCGTGTCTTGCCGGTCGCGCGAGGTCGGCTCCTCCCACCAGAAGATGTCGAGATCGGCGAATTTCTGCGCGGCCTGCAGGGCGGCGATCTCGGTGAAGCGCGCATGCACGTCGATCAGGATCAGCGTGTCGCGAGGCAGTTCATCACGCAATTTTCGGCAGATCGCGTAGGAAAGCTCCAATTCCTCGCGCGAGATAAAACCTTGCGCGGTGCCGAACGGGTCGAGCTTGAACGCCTTGAAACCTTTCGCCAGGACCGCCTTGGCGGCTTCGAGGAAGGCCTCCGGCGTGCGCTCGGTGCGGTACCAGCCATTGGCGTAGCCGAGCACGCTGTCGCGCACCTGGCCGCCGAGCAACTGGTGGATCGGCACGCCGAGGCTCTTGCCCAGAATGTCCCAGCAGGCAACCTCGACCGCCGCGATCACCGTGCGGTGGATATGGCCGCCGTCGAGCGAGACACTGTCCAGCATGCGCTTGGCCAGCGCATTGATGCGGCGCGGGTCCTGGCCGATGGCGAGATGCTTGAGCTCGTGCACGCCGGCTTCGGTGGTCTTGATGAAGCCGTTCAGCGTGCCTTCGCCAATCCCATGGATGCCCTTGTCGGTATGGACTTTGACGAACAGCCAATTCTTCCAGCCGGCACCGACGGCAAAGGTCTCGATTTCGGTGATTTTCATGCGGTCGTCCTAAGCCAGGGCTATGATCGCGGCGATGACAGCCTCTGATGTCAGGCCGTATTTCGCTTGCAGGGTCGGCACCGCGCCGCATTCGATGTAACGGTCGGGCAAGCCGATGCGCGTGACTTTCTTCGCAATGCCGGCGTCGAACAAGGTCTCGACGACGAGGCTGGCCAGGCCGCCGACGACAACATGGTTTTCCGCGGTGACGATGTGGCTGACGCTAGCCGCGAACGCGGCCACCGCCTCGGCGTCGAACGGTTTGATGGTCGGCACGTGCAGCACGCCGGCGGAGATGCCTTGTTTTCGCAAGGCGTCCGCCGCATCCAGTGCCCGCTCCGTCATGAAGCCGGTCGAGATGATGCCGACATCGGAACCGTCGCGGACTTGCCGCGCCTTGCCGATTTCGAAACGATAGCCGGCTTCAAATACCACAGGTACTGAACCGCGCAGCAGCCGCATGTAGACCGGCCCGCGACGCTCTGCGATCGCTTCGGTCGCCGCTTCGGTCTCGGTCGCGTCACAGGGGTCGATGATGGTCAGGCCGGGGATCATGCGCATCAGTGCCAGATCCTCGGTCGCCTGATGCGTGCCGCCATAGCCGGTGGTCAACCCCGGCAGGCCGGCGACGATCTTGACGTTAAGGTTGGAGTGGGCGAGTGCGATGGCGACGAAATCATAGGCCCGCCTTGTCGCGAACACGCCATAGGTGGTGGCGAACGGCACCTTGCCGGTACGCGCCAGCCCGGCGGCTACAGCGACCAGGTTCTGCTCGGCCATGCCGACATTGAAGAAGCGGTCCGGGAAAGCGTCACGGAACGGCAGGATGTCGGTGTATTTGCCGAGGTCGGCGGTCAGCCCGACAATGTCGGGACGGCTGTGGCCGAGCCGCGTCAGCGCCTTGCCAAACGGCGCCTCCACGCTTTGCCGGCCACCGCCAACCGCTTCGTCCTGACCCATGGCCAGCGTGCGGCCAGCCTCCGTCGCCGCGCCGCTCATTAGCCTGCTCCCACGGTCTTTTCGAACTCGGCGATGATGCCGTCCCATTGCGCCAAGTCGATGCGGAAGAAATGCGATTTCTCGGAGCCTTCGATGCGCGGCACGCCCTTGCCAGGCAGCGTGCGCAGCACGATCGCCTTCGGCTTGCCGCTGCGCTCGCGCGCATCGGCCAGCGCGCCGACCACCGCTTTCATGTCGTTGCCGTCGATCTCCGATGTCTGCCAGCCGAAGGCGCGCCATTTGTCGGCCACCGGCTCCATGTCGAGCACGACAGGCCCGTCGGCCTGGATGCCGTTGCAGTCGACCAGCGCCACCAGCCCGTCCAGCTTGAAATGGCTGGCCGACATCGCCGCTTCCCAGGTCGAGCCTTCCTGCATTTCGCCATCGGACAGTTCGACGAAGACGCGCGCCTCGGATTTGTCGATGCGCAGGCCCAGCGCCTGGCCGACGCCTTGCCCCAGGCCATGGCCGAGCGAGCCGCCGATGACCTCGACACCGGGCGTCGTGTCGAGCGCCGACATTTCCAGCCGGCTGTTGTCGGCGCCATAGGTGGCAAGTTCCTCGACCGGGATGATGCCCGCCTCGGCCAGCGCCGCCCAAAGCGCGATCGAATAATGCCCGGTCGATAGCAGGAAGCGGTCGCGGTCCGCCCACGCCAGATTGTGCGGGTCGTAGCGCAGTTCGTGGAAGTAGAGCGCGGCCAGCACATCGGCGATGCCGAGGCCCTGGCCGATATACCCCTGGCCCTGGCCGCGCGCCATGGTCAGCATGTGACGACGCAATTGTATCGCCTTGCGTTCGAGCGCGCCGATATCGGCGCTGCCGGGTGGGGAGTTTCGCAGCATCCGATCAGTCCTTGTCGAGCCCGCCCGACATGTTGAGCCGCTCGGCGGTCATGTATTTCGGCGCATCGAGACAGAGCCAGACGACGGCTTCAGCGACTTCCGCGATCTCGGCGCGGCGGCCGAGCGGGATGCGGCGGGTGCGCTCGTCGAGGAAGGCCTGCAGGTCGCTGCGGCCATTGGCACGGGCCAGGTCGACCTCGGTCGAGCGCTGCATTTCGGTGTCCATCATGCCCGGTGCCAGGCTGTTGACCAGCACACCATAGGGCGCCAGCGCCACCGCTGCGGCGCGGGTAATGGAATCGACCCCGGCCTTGCTCGCCGTGTAGGCGGTATAGTCGGGCAGCGCCATGCGCGAACCCGGCGAGGTGATGTTGATGATGCGCCCCGAACGCTGCTCGCGCATCACCCGCCCAGCGGCCTTGCAGGCCATCGCAAGGGCCGTGACATTGAGCGCCAGCGTGCGCGTCCAGGCCTTGAAGGTGGCGTTGAGGAAGGGCTCGATCACGCCATAGCCGGCATTGTTGACGAGGATGTCGATGCCGCCCCAGCGCGCGACCACTTTCTCCACCACCGCCTCCGGCGCGCCTTCCCCGGTGAAGTCGCTGACGATGCTCTCGCTTTTCGCGCCAGCTTCGCCGATCTGCCTGGCGGTTTCAGCGAGCCCCTCGCCATTGATGTCAGTGACCGCGACGACACAGCCGCGCCGCGCCAGCTGGATCGCTACCTCGCGACCGAGGCCGCCGGCGGCACCGGTGACAAGTGCCCTTCGTGGCGGCGTGCTGTGATTTTCGGCTGGCAAGAAAACTCTCCCGGTGGCCATCTTGACGCGATTGATACCGGTACCATAAATGGCTGTCAACGGCGATGTGCTATTGTCTCGTCGACCGCATGGTCGCTGCAATGGGGAGAGAACAATGAAAGTCGTCGCGCTTGAGACGCTGCAGCTGGCGGAATTCCCCTTCCTGTTCTGGCTGCGCGTCCACACCGATGCCGGCCTGATCGGCACCGGCGAGACGTTCTGGGCGCCGGGGCCGGTCGCCGCCTACATCCATGACAATGTCGCGTCCTATCTCCTCGGCAAGGATCCGCGCGACATCGAACTGCACGATCGTATGCTGGGCAGCGTCTATGTCGGCGCCCGCGATTCCGGCGCCGAGCTGCGCGGCAACTCCGCCGTCAACATCGCACTGTGGGATATCTACGGCCAGGCGCTCGGCGAGCCGGTCTGGCGGCTGCTTGGCGGGCGCACCCACAAGAGCGTGCCGATCTACAACACCTGCGCCGGCTACAAGCATGTCCGTGCCACCAAGAGGAACGCCCTGTTCGAGCGCGGCGAGGACTGGTCGCTCAAGCCTGGCGATTCCAGCGAAGGCCCGTACGAGGACCTGCTCGCCTGGCGCTACAATGCCGGCGATCTCGCCAGGAGCCTGAAGTCGGAAGGCATCGGCGCGATGAAGATCTGGCCGTTCGACATCGCCGCCGAGGCATCGAATGGCACGCGCGTTTCGCTGGCCGATCTGGACAAGGCATTGGAACCTTTCCAGAAAATCCGCGACGCTGTCGGCCGCGACATGGAAATCATGGTCGAGCTGCACGGACTGTGGACCTTGCCGCCGGTGCTGCGCATCGCCGAGGCGCTGAAAGCCTATGACGTCGCCTGGTTGGAGGAGCCGATCCGCTACAACGAGCTCGACGCCATGGCCGAGCTTGCCCGCCATATATCAATACCGATCGCGGCCAGCGAGCGGCTCGCCTCGCGGCAGATGTTCAAGCAGCTGATCGACAAGCGCGCGGCCAGCGTGATCATGATCGATCTCGCCTGGTGCGGCGGCCTCTCCGAAGCGCGCAAGATCGCCAACATGGCCGAGGCCAGCGAACTGCCTGTCACCTTGCACGATTGCACCGGGCCGATCGTCTATGCCGCCAGTTGCGCGCTGTCGGCGACCTTGCCGAACGTCAACTACCAGGAGGCGGTGCGCGCGTATTTCACCGGCTGGTACACCGAGATCGTCGCCGACATTCCGCCTGTCAAGGACGGTCACGTCGCGCCGCTCGAAGGTCCGGGGCTGGGTCTCAGCCTGCGGCCGGAGCTGTTTCAGCGGCCCGACGCGACCGTTCGGATCACCAGACTCTAGCCATCGCACGGCTCAGTCCGAAGCCAGTAGACATTATGCTATTATAATCTATGATGCGCCGAAGCGAGCGGCCAACAAGCTCGCCGCCGGTGCTCTGTCGCCCGGCGTCGGACGCATTTCAGGGAGGCTTTGGTGGCAATGTCTGCGGCGCGCGCACGCGACGATTTCAAGGGCGCTCCAAACCTGCCCGATCCAAAAATCCTGCTCGATCTGTTCGAACGCATGGTGCTGTTGCGCCGTTTCGAAAGCATCGCCCAGATCGCCTGCCGCAAGGGCGAAACACCCGGCTTCCTGCATCTCTATATCGGCGAGGAGGCGACGGGCGTCGGCGTCTGCGCGCATCTGCGGCCAACCGACTGGGTGACATCGACCCATCGCGGCCACGGCCACGCGCTGGCCAAGGGCGCCAATCCCGGCCGGGTGATGGCCGAGCTGTTCGGCAAGGTTGACGGCATTTGCGGCGGCCGTGGCGGCACCATGCATCTCTACGACCGCTCGGTCGGCCTGTTCGGCACCAACGGCATCGTCGCCGCCGGCATCGGCCATGCTGTCGGCATCGGCATGGGCGCCCGCCAGCAGGGCCGCGACGACATCGGCGTCGCCTTCTTCGGCGATGGCGCCGCCAACCATGGCGGCTTCCACGAGGCGCTCAACTTCGCCGCCGTGCAGCGGGCGCCGGCGGTCTTCATCTGCGAGAACAACCTCTACGCCACCGCTACGCCGCTGAAGTCGATCACGCTGAACCCAGAGATTGCCACCAAGGCCGCCTCCTACGGCATGCCTGGGGTCGCGGTCGACGGCAACGACGTCTTCGCCGTCTGGCTGGCGATGAAGGAGGCCACCGAGCGCGCCCGTTCCGGCAAGGGGCCGACGCTGATCGAGGCCAAGACCTACCGCACCGTCGGTCACCATGAGGGCGATCCGGTCATCGGCACTTATCGCACGCAGGAGGAACTCGACGCCTGGATCAGGCGCGACCCCATCGACTTGTTCCGCAAGAAACTGATCGAGGGCTATGGCATCGCCGATGCCGAGGCGCTCGCGGCAATAGAGGCACGGATCGAGAAGCTGGTCGAGGAGGCGCTGAACTTCGCCCGCAACTCGGCCGAGCCCGATCCGGCGACGGTGCGCCTGCATGTCTTTGCCGATCCGATCAATCCACCCGCCGCCTTGGCTTGGCGAGCCGTCGGCGAGACCCGCACGCAGGGATGGCTCGAGGCCGTGCGCGACGGCATCGCCGAGGAAATGCGCGCCAATCCGGCGATCCTCTATTTCGGCGAGGGCACCGGCGAGCGCGGCGGCAGTTTCGCTCACACCAAAAACCTCTGGCAGGAATTCGGCGCCGAGCGCATGGTCGACACGCCGATCTCCGAGCAGGGTTTCACCGCCGCTGCCGTCGGCGCCTCGGCCACCGGTGCGCGCACCGTCTCGGACCTGATGTTCGCCGACTTCGCCTTCGAAACCGCCGGCCAGATCTTCCTGCAGGCGGCCAAGCTGCGCTACATGACCAGCGGCCTGATGAGCGCGCCAATGGTGGTGCGCGTCGGCGCCGGCGCGCTGCGCAGCTCCGGGCCGCATCACAGTGGCATCTATCATCCGGTCTTTGCCCATATGCCGGGCCTTATCGTCTGCGTGCCGTCGACCCCTGCCGATGCCAAGGGCTTGATGAAGACCGCGCTCAGGGCCGGCGATCCGGTCATCATGCTTGAGCCCAAGGTGCTGTTCGCCTCCAAGGGCGAGGTGCCGGTCGGCGAGCATTTTGTGCCTTTCGGCGTCGCGCGCACTGCGCGGGCAGGCACCGACATCACCATCGTTGCCGCCGGCCAGATGGTGCAGCGCGCGCTGGAGGCAGCCGAGGCGCTCGCCGCCGAAGGCATCGAGGCGGAGGTGATCGATCCCCGCACCATCATGCCGCTCGACATCGACACCATCGTCGCCAGCGTGCGAAAGACCCATCGCCTGCTCATCGTCGACGAAGCCTGGGCGATGTGCGGCCTTGGCGGCGAGATCGCCCAGGCCATCAACGAGCTCGCCTTCGACGAGCTCGACGCCCCACCGGGAAGGCTGCATACCGCGCCGACCTCGCATCCCTTCGCGCCGGTGCTGGAGCGCGCCATGCTGGTCGACACGGCGCGCATCGCCCAGGGCGTGCGCGACGTCATATCAGGCCAACCGCCGGTGCCGGACCATTGGTACACGGTCGGCCTGAAGAGTGCTGCGCCGGCTAAGCCAACGCCTGCTCCAGCCAGATCTTTGCCCGCCGCTTCAGCGGCTGCCGCTCCCAGCGACGACGAGCCGGTCACAATGCCGTTCGGCGATCTCACCGTCAGCGAAGGCACCGTCGTCAAATGGCTGAAGGCGGTCGGTGATCAGGTCAAGGAAGGCGAACTGATCGCCGAGATCGAGACCGACAAGGCCGTGGTCGAGATCGAGGCGCCGGTCAGCGGCACGCTCAACGCCATCGATCAGCCGGTCGGCGCCGTGGTGCCGATGGGCGGCCGCATCGGCGGCATCAAGAAATAACCCGTCACCGAACTTGAAATCCGAAGGGGCTGGCATGAAGATCCTGTGCACCAACTGGCAAGCCGCCGACGAGGCTGAACTCGAGCGGCAGCATTATCCCGATATGGAGCTCATCCTCGCCCGTTCGACCAACGACAAGGCAGCCGCACTCGATCCTGCCGTCTGCGAGGTGGTCGACGCCGTCATCAACTATTCGCCCACCCACAATGTCGCCGCCGCGCCATCGGCCTTTCCCAAGGCGCGCATAGCGGTGCGTTCCGGCGTCGGCTTCGACAACATCGACACGGCGGGCTGGGGTGCGCGGAAGATTCCGGCTTGCAACGTGCCGGACTATGGCACCACCGAGGTCGCCGATCACGCCATCGGCCTCATGCTGGCGCTGACGCGCGGCACATCGGCCTACGGCGCCGAGCTTTCCAGCCATGGCGCCGAAGGCTGGCATTTTTCCAAGGCGCCGCTGGTACGCCGGCACAAGGGCGCCACCTTCGGCATTGTCGGTCTCGGCCGCATCGGACTTGCGACCGCCCGTCGCGCCGCCGCCTTCGATATGAAAGTGGTGTTTTACGACCCGCATCTTCTGTCCGGTGTCGACCTGTCGACCGGCTACGAATGCGTCCATTCGCTCCGTGAATTGATGGGGCGGGCGGATGTGGTGAGCGTCCATACGCCGCTCAGCGAGGAGACCCGCAAGCTGCTTGGCGCGTCCGCCTTCGCCGCCGCCAAGCCAGGCCTTGTCCTCATCAACACCGCGCGCGGTCCGATCGTCGATCTCGACGCGCTGGAAGCGGCGATGCGCGAGGGCATCGTCGCCGGCGCCGGCCTCGACGTCTTGCCGAGCGAGCCCGGCGATCTCGATCATCCGTTGCTCGCCGCATGGCGCGCCCGGGAGCCTTGGATCGCCAACCGGCTGATCGTCACACCGCACGCCGCCTTCTACAGCCCGGCGTCGATGCGCGACCTCCGGCTGAAATCGATCGAGGTGGTCCACGCCTATCTCACCGAGGGACGGCTGACCAACTGCGTGAATTCCGAGTATCTGAAATGAACATCGCGCAGATCCGGCTGGCGGTTTCGCCCTATGCCCGCCGCCTGGCGCGCGAGCGTTCCCTGCCGCTCGAAACACTTCGCGGCAGCGGTCCTGGCGGGCGCATCCTGGCCGCCGATGTGCAAGCCTTCGTTCCGGTTGCCGCGCCGCTCGTCTCGCCCAATGTCGCCGCCCCGGCAGCGGCCCTGTCCCCGACCGCGCCCCGCATCGCCGCCTTTGCCACTTCCGTTGCCCTCGGCGCGCTGCAAGACCTGCTGGCGGCGCTTGAGAGGTCGGGGCATGTGTTGGCCATCGACGACGTGCTGCTGCGTGCCGCCGGTCGAGCATTTGTCGCGATGCCGCAGGCAGCCAGGTCCGGTGGCGCTTCCGTGGCGCTGGAACTGGCAGGCCGGCAAACCGTATTCGCCATGACC
Source organism: Mesorhizobium sp. B2-4-19 (assembly GCF_006441315.1). Taxonomy (NCBI): domain Bacteria; kingdom Pseudomonadati; phylum Pseudomonadota; class Alphaproteobacteria; order Hyphomicrobiales; family Phyllobacteriaceae; genus Mesorhizobium; species Mesorhizobium sp. B2-4-19. Next base: position 24,333 of record NZ_VFUV01000022.1, read on the forward strand.
CCCGAAACGCCGCTGACATCGCTGCGCGCCATGCGGCTTGCGGCATTGGCCGACAGCCGGGATGAGACGGAAACTCCAGCGACCCTATCCCTGCGGCTGCTGTCGGCCAGCGACATCAGGCCGGTGATGACGCCGCTTCTGCCGGGCCGTGCCATGCGCCTGACCGTTTCGCCCGACACGCCGGGCGACCATGCCGAATGCCTGCTGACGATAGACGCGGCAAGCGTTGACGAGGCTACCGCTGCCGCATGGCTCGCGACCCTGAAATCGGCGATCGAACAGCCGCTTCGGCTCTTTGTCTGAGACGGTTGATCGTCAACAGCCTTGCCTAGCCTCGGGCGCAGGAAGCTATTATAAAAGCTTCGACACAGGCGCGACGAGGCACATGGACCACCCGACCATAGACAGTCTTCCCAGGCGCACGCTCGGCCGCGCCAACGGGCCGCTTTACCGCCAACTCGCCGACATTCTGCGCGAGCCGATCGGCAACGGCACCTTCCCCGTCGGCGGCGAACTGCCGAAGGAAGCGACCATTGCCGAGCATTTTGGCGTCAGCCTGATCACGGTTCGCCAGGCGCTGCGCGATCTCGAGGCCGACGGGCTGATCCGCAAGCGTTCGGCCAAGCCTGCCGTGGTCGCGGCGCGCAGCCCCTCGGTAAATCTGAGCTGGAAGTTCAAGAATTTCGCCGACATGGCGGCCTTCACCAAGGATGCCGAGCTGACGGTGAAATCCTACCGCAAGGAGGTTTCGCCCGTGCTCCAGCGCCATTTCGGCATGGGCAAGGACGAGGCCGGCTATTGCCTGCGCAGCGTTCTGTCGATCGGCGAACAGCGCAAGGCGCAGATCACCACCTATTTCCCGCCCGACATCGGTGCGCGCCTGAAGCGGGAAGATTTTTCCGACGTGCTGATCTTCCGTTCGGTGCAGAAACATCTCGGCCTGCGGCTCGACGTGGCGCATGTCACGGTTCGCGCCGAGATCGCCGACGAGGCGGTTGCCGCCGACCTCGGCATAACACTCGGCAGTCCGGTGCTGACGGTAGAGATGCTCTACCAGTCGGCGGACCAGCGCAGCATCGAATTCTCGGTCGCCCGCCACCCCGCCGATATCTTCAGCATCACTTACGACGCGCCGAACGACCTGTCCTGAAGCGCGCCGGAGGCGGGATTTTCTGCTGACGTCGCATAGACAGGCTCATAAAATTATAATAGCATGATAGCTAGGCTGAAGTGCTGGCCACGGGAGACGTCGCAAGAGAGGAGCTCCGGCGAATTCGGCTCGCGGACGCAGCCTTTGGGAAGTCTGGGCAAATTGACAACAGCGATTGGTACCGGTATCAATTTGTCGTCTTCATCCGACTAAGATGGCGCAGTCCATCACCGGCTGGGCAGGAAATACAGGGAGGAAGACCATGAAACCAAGGAGCTTGAGCGTCTGCTTCGTGGCGCTTGCCGGGTTCGCGGCGTCGATGGCTGCGATGCCGGGCCACACAGCGACCCAGAAACCTTACACCATCTATCTCTCGAACAATTTCGTCGGCAATGACTGGCGCCAGCAGATGGAACGCGTCGCCAATGTCGCCGTCAACAAGGGGCCGCTGAAGGGCCGCGTCGACCTCAAGATCGAAAATGCCGAGAACACCGTTCAGGCGCAGATCAATTCGCTGAACAACATCATCCGCCAGAAACCGGCTGCCATCCTCATTGATGCGTCGTCGGCCGAGGCGCTCAATCCCACCATCAAAAAAGCCTGCGACGCCGGCATCATCGTCGTCAGCTTCGACCAAACCGTGTCGGCGGAATGCGCCTACAAACTGCATTCCGATTTCGACATCATGGCCAACAACCAGGCCGAATGGATGGCCTCCATCCTTGGCGGCAAGGGCAAGGTTTTCATGGATCGCGGCCTCGCAGGCGCGCCGATCTCGGAACAGTTCGAGAAGAACTTTGGTGCCGTGCTGAAGAAATATCCCGGCATCGAGATCGTCGGCTATTTCAACGGCAATTATGCCGCCGGGCCCGAGCAGGAAGGCGTGGCCAGCCTGCTTGCCGCGCATCCGGAAGTCGACGGCATCTTCTCGCAGGGCTACGGCACCGGCGCCATCAAGGCGCTGCAGAATGCCGACCGGCCGATGGTGCCGATCGTCGCCGCCGCCTTCAACGGCACCGGTGTCACCTGCGCCGAGATCAAGGGAGCCAAATGCTGGCTCGGCGCCAATCCGCCGTCGCTGTCGGCCGAAGCGATCAAGCTCGCGGTCGACATACTGGACACTGGCAAGAAGCCCGCCGACACCACCGTGCTGTTCAATTCACCCGGCCTGACCACGGATATGGTCGACGCCAGATACGCGCCGAATTCCTCGGCGGTGAAGATCGAGCTCGGCAAGACCGTATTTCCGGATCTCGCGCCAGGGCTTTCCCTGCCGGTATCGCCGAGCTGGGTGGAGATCACCCCCAAGGAGGCCTCGGGAACCTGATTTGGTGATTGCGATGCGCCACGTCAGGCGCGAAACGAGAAACGGGAGGAGAAAATCATGAAATCATTGAGCCGTAACATCGGCCTAGCAGCTTTTGCCGCCACCATGATGGCTGCCGGCATGCAGACTGGCCACGCCGAGGATAAGAAGCCCTACACCATCTATCTTTCGAACAATTTCGTCGGCAATGACTGGCGCCAGCAGATGGAGCGCGTCGCCACCGTCTCGGTCAACAAAGGGCCGCTGAAGGGTCGCGTCGACCTCAAGATCGAGAATGTCGAGAACACCGTCCAGGCGCAGATCAACTCGCTGAACAACATCATCCGCCAGAAGCCGGACGCCATCCTCGTCGATGCCGGTTCGGACTCGGCCTTGAACCCGACCATCAAGAAAGCCTGCGACGCCGGCATCGTCGTCATCTCCTTCGACCAGGTGGTGACCGAACCCTGCGCCTATGCCGTTGCTTCCGACTGGGACCGCATCCCCGCCGTCATGGCCGAGTGGATGGCCACGCAGCTTGGCGGCAAGGGCAACATCATCCTCGACCGCGGCCTCGCCGGGGCGCCGATCTCGGCGCAGCTGCAGGGGGGCTATGAGAAGGTGCTGGCCAAATATCCCGACATCAAGGTCGTCGGCTACTACAACGGCAACTATGCGCTCGGACCGGAACAGTCGGGTGTGGCGGCGCTGCTTGCCGCCAATCCGAAGATCGACGGCATCATGACGCAAGGCTATGGCTCTGGCGCCATCCAGGCGCTGAAGGATGCTGGCCGGCCGATCGTCCCGGTCGTCGGCTTCTCCTACAATGTCGCCGCCGTCACTTGCGCGCAGACGCAAGGCGCCAAGTGCATCCTGGGATCCAACCCTGCCTATCTCTCCTCGGAAGCGATCAAGCTGGCGGTCGATATTCTCGACACCGGCAAGAAGCCGGCCGAACGTTCCGTCTCGGTCAAGGGCGATTTCGTCACCACCGATCCCTTCGAGTCCAAGCTTTATCCAGGCACCAAGATGATCAAGATCGCCATTGGCGAAAATGCCTTCCCGGACCAGGCGCCCGGCCTGACGCTGCCGATCACGCCCGATTGGGTAGAGATCACCGCTGCGGAAGCCGCCGGCAGCAAGTAACATCCGTGACCACGACCCTGTCTCCCGGCATCGCAAGATGTCGGGAGAGCTTTTCGAAGGCGCATGCATGGACCTTGTCACTGTCAACGGCCTGTCCAAACGCTATGGCGGCATTGTCGCGCTGAGCGAGGCGACGTTCAGCGCCCGCGCCGGCGAGGTGCATGCCCTGCTTGGCGAGAATGGTGCGGGCAAGAGCACCTTCATCCAGATCCTGTCGGGCGCCGTACAGCATGATGGCGGCTCGATCCTGGTTGATGGCCAGGATTATCGCCCGGCCGATCCGGATGCGGCGCAGGCACGCGGCATCGCCGCAGTCTTCCAGGAGTTGTCGCTGATCCCTGATCTCAGCGTCGAACAGAACATCTGGTTTCGCCATGAGCCGCGCACGTGGCTTGGCACCGTCAATCGCACGGAGATGCGCCGCAAAACGCTGGCGCTGCTGGAAAAATACAACTTTCCGGCGCTTCGCCCGGATCAGGAGTTGCGACGGCTGACCCTGGCCGAGCGGCAGATCGTCGAGATCGCCAAGGGCCTGGCCAAGGACCCGCGTATCCTGATCCTCGACGAGGCGACCTCGGCGCTGCCGGCACGGGAAGCCGAATGGCTGCTGAACCTTACCCGGCAGCTCGCCGCCGAGGGCAGGCTGGTCATCTTCATCTCGCATCGCATGGCCGAAGTGCGCGCCATCGCTGACCGGCTGACCATCTTCCGCAATGGCAGCACCGTCGCCGCGCATGCGGCCGATGCCGTGTCCGACAATGAGATCGTCACCCAGATGATCGGCCGCCATCTCGACCGGCTCTATCCCGAGCGTGTGTCCACCGCGACCGATCGCATCGCTCTCGGGGTAAAGGGGTTTTCGAGCGGCAGCCGGCTTTCCGGCGTCGACTTCGCGCTGCGCGAGGGCGAGGTGCTCGGCGTTGGCGGTTTGCAAGGCCATGGCCAGCGCGAATTGTTTCAGGCGCTGTTCGGCGCCACCAAGGCGAGCGGCTCGATCGAACTGTGGGGCAAGCCGGTCTCGATCGGCAATCCGCGCCAGGCGCTGACCGGCAAGGACGGCATCGCGCTGGTGCCGGAGGACCGGCGCGGCCAGGGCCTGCTTTTGACCAAGAGCGTGCGCGAGAATTTGACGCTGTCGGTCATCAAGCGCTTCACCGAAAACGGCTTGCTCAGCCGGCAAAAGGAAGCGGCGCTCGTCAAGGAAATGGTCGATTTCCTGCGTATCAAGGCCGGCACGCCGGAACAGCTTGCCGGCACCTTGTCTGGAGGCAACCAGCAGAAAGTCATCTTCGGCAAGATGCTTTTGACGCAGGCGCGCGTGCTGTTGCTTTACGATCCGACGCGCGGCGTCGATGTCGGCACCAAGGGCGAGATCTTCCAGCTGATGCGCGACCTCGCCGCCAAGGGCTATGCGATCCTGTTCCATTCCAGCGACATGCCGGAACTCGTCCATGTCGCCGACCGCGTGCTGGTGATGCGCAACGGCCGCATTGCCGCGACGCTGGAAGGGGATCACATTTCGGAGGAGGAAATCCTGCGCGCCGCCATGCTTGAAACCAGGGCGGCCTGAATCATGGTGATGTCCGTGGAGCAGACTGTGGAGATGGCGGAGAGGCCGGCCGAGACGAAGCCCACCAAACCGGTCATCGACTGGCGCGGCCGCTTGCTCGACCGCGCGCCGTTCCTGGTCGCCTGCCTGATGCTGGCCTTGATTGTCGGCATCTATGGCAGCCTGCAATCCGGCGTTTTCTCGCTGGACGAGCTGAACCTCGACACGGCGGCGGCGATGACGCTGATGCTGGCGGCGACCGGGCAGACCATCGTGCTGCTGCGCGGCGGCATCGACCTGTCGATCGGCGGCATGATCAGCCTCGGCACGGTGATCGCGGCGACGCGCTTTACCGACGATCCGTCGACCACGGCACTTTGGGCGCTGATCATCCTGGCACTCGGTTTCCTGATCGGCGCACTCAACGGCCTGCTGATCTCGCTGCTCAAGCTGCAGCCCTTCCTAGTCACGCTCGCCACCTGGTCGATCCTCAACGGCGTCGCCATGATCATCCTGCCGACCGATGGCGGCAGCATTCCCTCATGGTGGGTCGGCTTCGCTTCCGCACAGCTCCTCGGCCTGACCAGCCCGGTCTGGATGCTGCTGGCGCTGCTGTTGTTCTGGTGGTGGTTCCGGGCGACGCGGGTCGGCATCGCCATCCAGGCGACAGGTTCCAACGAAAAGTCGGCCTTCCTGTCCGGCGTCTCGATCGCAAGGGTCAACCTCGTCACCTATGGCCTGTCCGGCCTGTTCGCGGCCGGTGCGGCGCTGTTCCTGGCGACGCAGACCGGCGCCGGCTCGCCCACCATCGGCAAGGATTATATCCTGCCTTCGGTGGCGGCGGCGGTCATCGGCGGCGTCAGCCTGTTCGGCGGCCGCGGCCATCTTGCCGGCACGCTGATCGGCGCCTTCGTGCTCACCCTAATCGGCAATCTGGTCTTCGTCCTGCATGTGTCGAGCTATTGGCAGCCGGTCGCCTCCGGCGTCATCCTGCTGCTCTCGGTGCTGGCCAGTTCCGTCGCCGAGAAAGCCGCAAGGAACCGTGTCCAATGAGCGCTTTCCTCGCCCGCAACCGCCTCATCGTGCTCGCCTATGCCGGCATGCTGGCGCTGCTCCTGGTCACGGCGCTGTTCTCGCCGGGATTCCTGTCCGTCTCCAACATGCGCTCCACCGTGGTGCTCGCCGCCTTCGTCGGCATCGTCGCGCTCGGCCAGACCTTCGTCACCATCGGCGGCGGCATCGACCTGTCGGTGCCCTGGGTGCTGAATTCGGCCGCCATCATCATGGCGCTGCTGTGCGGAGGGCAGGATCTGCCGCTGGTCTGGGTCATACCGCTGCTGCTTGCCGGCGGCGCCTTCATCGGCCTCATCAACGGCATCGGCGTTGCTCAGTTCGGCGTGCCGCCGATCATCATGACGCTGGCCACGAACGTGATCCTGCAAGGCCTGATCCTGGTGCTGACTGGCGGCTCGCCCACGCCGTCGGCGCCGGCCCTTATCCAGTTCCTGTCGGTGGGGCGGCTCAGTGGTTTTCCGGTCATCGCGCTGATCTGGCTGGTGCTGACCCTGGTGGCGGCGCTGCTGCTCTCCAAGGCGGCGTTCGGCCGCCATCTCTACGCGCTCGGCACCAGCGCCACGGTCGCCGAATTCTCCGGCGTGCCGACCGCGCGCACCACCATCCTCACCTATGTCATCTCGGGCCTCACCGCCGCTTTCGCCGGCATGCTTTTGACCGGCTATTCCGGCCAGGCCTATCTCGGCATGGGCGACGCCTATCTGTTCACCTCGATCGCGGCGGTGGCCATCGGCGGCGCCTCCATCCTCGGCGGCAGCGGCCATTATCTGGGCACCGTCGCCGGCGCCATGGTGCTCACCATCCTCACCGGTCTTTTGCCGGCGCTGAACCTGTCGAGCGGCGCGCTGCTCATCGTCTACGGCGCGGTGATCCTGCTCACCGTCACGATCGGCAGCGAAACCTTTGCCGGTCTCGGCGGCAGGCTGCGGAGAAAAGAGGGCTGACATGGTCGAAATCACTTGCGTCGTCGATGCCAGGGCCGAACTCGGCGAAGGCACGCTCTGGGATCCCAAGGCCGGCGTGCTGTGGTGGATCGACATCTGGAAGAAGCTGATCCATCGCTACGACCCCGCGACCGGCAAGGACGAGACCTTCGAGGCACCGGAATATCTCGGCTGCCTCGGCCTGCGCGAAAAGGGCGGCCTTGTGCTGACCATGGCCAACGGCTTTCACTTCTTCGACCCGGCGACCGGCACGTTCGAGGCGATCGTCGATCCGGAAGCGCATATGCCGAATACCCGTTTCAACGACGGCAAGCCGGATCGCCAGGGCCGCTTCTGGTCGGGTTCGATGTTCGAGGTGCCGGGTCAGCCGATCGAATTCATCGGCGCGCTTTATAGGCTCGATCCCGACCTTTCCGTGCACAAGATGATCGACGGCATCGGCTGCTCCAACGGGCTCGCCTGGAGCCCGGATTCCAAGACCATGTATTTCTCCGACAGCCATGCCGGCGCGGTGTGGGCCTATGATTTCGATGCGGCCACCGGCGATATCGAGCATCGCCGCACCTTCATCGACATGACGATGACCGGCGGCGTCGCCGACGGCGCCACCGTCGATGCCGAGGGCTGCTACTGGGTGACCGTCCCGGTGACCGGCAAGGTCTGCCGATACGATCCTGATGGCGAATTGATGCAGACCGTGGTTCTGCCGACCGACCTGCCGACGTGCTGCGAATTCGGCGGCAAGGACCTCGACATCCTCTATGTCACCTCGGCGGTGCTCAAGCGTCCGGCCAGCCACTTCGTCCGCCAGAAGAATCCGGGCGGATTGTTCGCGCTCGATGTCGGCGTCAAGGGCCTGACGCTGCCGGCGTTCAAAGGATAGCCAGTGTCGCTCGAACATCGTTTCGCTATCGAAACGATGTTCGAGGTCGCAACCGTGCGGGCCGTCTTTACCGTTTGACCGCACGTGCGGCGCGGCGAACGCTTTGCAGCAGGATGGCGAGGCAGCCGACCAGCAGCAGCGCGCCGCCGAGCAGCGGCGGCAGGGCCAGCAGCTTCACCGCCACCGCGACGGCTGCCACCAGCACCAGTGCCAGCAGCGCCAGATTGCCGTCATCGACGAACATGCCGAGGAATTCCCTGGCAACAAGGCGAATGACGCTCATCGGGCGAACCCTCCGGCTGATACGGGATAGGTGCCGCGCAGCCAGCGCACCATGGCAAGGGACGCCAGCGCGACGATGGCGAAGATGGCGAGCAGAGCGAGATCGGCACCCGGCCAGTCGGCGCCGATGCCTTCGCCGGTCCAGAAGATGCCGAAGCTGGTCAGCATCAGCCCGACCACGAATTTCAGCGCATTCTCCGGCACGCGCGCCAGCGGCCGGTGCACCGCCAGGCCGATAAGCATCACCAGGACGAAGGCTGCCAGCGCGCCCAGGCTGGCGTAGAGCGTCTGCCCATGGGCGGCGCCGACGGCAATGACGATGAACACCACCTCGACACCCTCGAGCAGCACCGCCTTGAACGAGGCCAGGCCGGCGAGGTAGTCGGCGCGGCGGTCATTGGCCTGCTGGCTGAGGGCGGCGGTCTCCTTGGAAAAGGCCGCGTCCTCGTCATGCAGCGCGATGACGCCGACGCTGCGCAGAATCGCCTTTCGCAGCCAGCGCATGCCGAACAGGATCAGCAGCACCCCGACGACGAACTGCAGCGTGGCGATCGGCACCAGCGCCAGCAGCGGTCCGAATGCCAGCACCAGCGCCGCCAGCAACGCCAGCGCCAAGGCGGCGCCCGTCAGCGCCGGGCGCCAGCTGCGCGTCACGCCGACCGCAAGCACGATGGTGAAGGCTTCGACGACCTCGACGAAGGAGGCGAGAAATGCCGCCGTGACCGTCGGGAGGATGGGCGTAAGCGTCTGCATCAAAGCTTCCTGTCCTGTCTCGTTCGCCCCGGATACTCTGAGCGGCTGTTCCAGGACGCGTGGCCCGGAATCACTTCTGTGGTCAGCACCACATAGCGCTCCGGAAGCCGCGGGAAAGCAAGTGAGCGTCCATGGGCGGCGCTTGGGGCCAATCGAGCAGCGCACGCTGCGGCTGCGGGACGCACACCTATCAGATCATGCCCGACATGTCGGAGAAGGCCATTGCCTTGCGCAGCAGCTCGGCGAAGCGCTCGCCGGCCACCTCACGCGGGCCGCTATTGTCGATCGTGGTCACGCCGGGGCCGGTCAGGGTCACATTGGCGCTGCGCGCCAGGCGCGCCAGCACTTCGCCGCGCGACTCGCGGCCGCGCATCGCCAGCCGCTCGGCCAGCACGTCAGGCGAAGCAGTGATCTCGACAATGGCCAGATTGGCGTAGCGCTCGCGCAAGGTGGGAATGATCGCACGCGACACGTTCGCCACCGCCACATGGCCATTGGCGACCGACCAGTCGACATCGGCAGGCAGGCCATAGCGCAAGCCATGCGCTTCCCAGGAAATGGCGAAGGCGCCGTCAGCCTCGGCCTCGACGAAGGCGGCGTCGGCCAGCGTGTCGTGATCCTCGCTCGCCGCATCGCTCGGCCGGGTTATGACGCGGCGCACGAACTCCAGCCGGGTCTCATCGGCGAAGAGGGTACGGGCGTAGCCGATCACCGTGTCCTTGCCGGCGCCGCTTGGCCCCACGACGGCGACAAAGACGCCATGACGGACAGGGAACATTTCAGCGGACAATTCACGCTCGATCAAGGCCGACACCATCATGCGACCCGGCGCCCTTGCCGCCAGACGGTGCGCACCACCGGAACATGATCATCGACACGCACGCGCACCAGGTCGGCGCGGCGGCCTTGCTCGATGATACCGCGGTCGGTCAGGCCAACGGCCTCAGCCGGGTTCTTCGACACCATGGCGACCGCCTGCGGCAGCGAAATGCCTTCGACCATGTCGCCGAGGAAGAAGGCCGACTGGATCAGGCTGAAAGGAATATAATCTGATGACAAGATGTCGAGCAGGCCGTCGCCGGCCAGCGTGCGAGCCGAGACATTGCCCGAATGCGAGGCGCCGCGCATGACGTTCGGCGCACCCATCAGGACGCCCAGGCCCGCGGCCTTCGAAGCGCGCGCCGCTTCCTCGGTGGTCGGGAACTCGGCAACGCGCACGCCCTGCTCGATCGCCTCGTCGACATGGCCCGAAGTGGCGTCGTCATGGCTGGCGAGCACGATGCCGCGCTCATGGCAGGCAGCCGCGATCACCGCGCGGTTCGGCGCCGAATAGCGCGCCGATTCCGCCATCCGCTTCTCGCAGAACAATTGGAAGTCGCGATCGGTCAGCTTCAGCTTGCGCTGGTAGTAGTAGGCATAGGTTTCGAGATTGACGAACTGACGCTGGCCGGGCGCATGATCCATCAGCGAAGCCAGCTTGACCCGGTCGTCCCGGTCGAAATTGGCGAAGGCCTGCAGGCAATCCGGCGCCGAAACCTCGCAGCGCAGATGCAGGAAGTGATCGGCTCGCAGGCGATCCTGCGCGACGCTGTCCTCGATGGCATCGGCCAGCTTGCGAATATCGGCCAAGGTCAGGTCGGCGTCCTCGTCCATGCCGACGCGCAAGGCGTCGAGCACGGTGGTGATGCCGGCCGTCGCCACCTGCGCGTCATGGGCAAGCACCGCGGCGATTGGGTTCCAGCGCACCTTGGGCCGGGGCGCGTAGTGGCCTTCCAGGTGGTCGGTGTGCAGCTCGACCAGCCCGGGAATGACATAGTCGCCGCCCATGTCCTCGCCGGCCATATTCCCGCTGGTGCGGCTGCTGCCGGCATCTATGTCGGCGATAAAGCCGTCACGCAGCACCAGCGACCCCTCGACGATCTCGTCGGCAAGCACGATGCGGGCGTTGGAAAGAACGGTCTCGGCGGTCATTTCGGGCAGTCCTTTGGTTCTTCGAGCAGGGGTGTTCAGGCGGTTTTTCTTGCCGGGCGGCGTCCCAGCGCGTGATGCGAAAGCACCATGAACGGCGCGCCCGGTTCGGGTTCGACAAACAGCGTCAGCGCGTCGACCACCACCGGCTGCCGCAGTACATCCGCGAACAGGCTGTCGATTGCTGCGCGCAAACGTGGGCTTTCCTGTGGCCCGGCGCGGCCCGACAGCGTCATGTGGAAGCGGAAGGTCTCGAAGACATAGGGGTAGCCCCATTGGCAGAGATTGCGGAACTCGGCCGGCTTCAGCGAATCCGGGCTGCGCCGCTCGATCTCGGCCTCGGTCAGCGGCGCGCGGAACCGGTCGAAATCGCGCACCACCTGGTCGGCGAAACGGTTGAGCGGCGGCAGCGGTCCCTCCGGCACCAGCGCGAAGAAACTGTCGATCTGGCTGACGACGAGACGCGGGATCGTCACAACGGGCGTCGCTTCGGCAAAATGGTCGAGCCCAGCGCGCAGCGAAGTCTCGGTCTCGTTGGCGGCCAGGCGGAAGGGTGCCTTCAGCGTCGCGTGGAAGCCATAGCGGCGGGCCGAGGCGGTGTGGAAGGCAACTTCCGCCGCCGACAAATCGGCCACGGCTTCAACCGGCGCTGTCGCCGCGCCGAACGGGTCACGGCCCAGCCAATTGGCGGCGATCCGCGCCAGCGGTTCGTCCTGCCGGGGGGTGAAGTAGATGGCATATCGCATGAGAGGTCCTCGTTAAAGCGCGCCGCGACGCGCGCTTTAAGTCTTCGTTGGGTGCATATCGTCGCCCCCAAAACCGCTAGACACTTCTGGGCGACATGCACTAGACCCGCTGCCATAGGTGATTTCCATGACGGATTGACGAAGCTTTGCAGGGTTTTCGAAGGCAAATCGACCCCATAAGTCCTTAGCCGACGATTTTTCCGAGCTGGACCAATAGGTTGGGGAGGAATCTCGGACCGGTCAGGCCTTCATCAACCATTCGTGCTCGGGCGCATTGTGGAATTTCCACGTCCGTCTCGGCCCGGCCATGACGTTGAGGTAGTAGAGGTCGTAGCCATGGCAGGCCGCGCAGGGGTGATACCCCTTGGGCACCAGCACGACATCGCCATCCTCGATCGCCATGGCTTCGTCGAGCGCGCGATGGCCATGCTTGTCCGCGTCGGTGTAGACGCGCTGGAAGGCAAAGCCCTGCGGCGGGTTGAGGCGGTGGTAATAAGTCTCCTCGAGATAGGATTCGGCGGGCAGATTGTCCTGGTCATGCTTGTGCGGCGGATAGCTCGACGTGTGGCCGCCGGGCGTGATGACCTCGACCACCAGCAGCGAATCGGCAGGCTTGCCTTCCGGCAGGATGTTGGTGACGTAGCGCGTGTTGGTGCCCTTGCCGCGCACCTCCTGGCCGAGATCGTCCGGCCCGATCACCCGAACCGGCAGGCCGCCGCCGAGGCCGGGGGCCGAGCAGACCGCGAGTTCGAGATCGGTGTCAGCCGTCACCGACCAGTCCGATCCCTCCGGCACATAGACCGACCAAGGCTTGCCCACGAAGGGCGACATGCGCTCGCCGAGCAGGCCGAGATCCTTGCCGTCGACTTTCGCGGTGCCCTTGCCGGTGACGAAGACCAGGCAGACCTCGCGGTCTTCCGTCTTTCCCGAGGCGCTTTCGCCGGATTGCAGCCGATGCAGGTCGAAACCGACATAAGTCCAGCCGGCGCTTTTCGGCGTCACATGGGCAACGCGGCCACAGCCCTTGTCGGCTTTGACGAGCAGCTTGGACATCGGATTACTCCTTCGGTTCGGACTCGGCCGTCGCCTTGTTCTCGTCGGCGGGCTTGTAGAGATAGAAGAACTGCCAGACGGCATAGCCGGCGAAGCCGAGCGCGATGGTGCCCCAGAATGGCGTGCCGGTGGCGAACTCGATGATCGACCAGATGACGCAGACCGCGACGACGGCGACACGCCGCCACAACGGGCGGAAGAAGGGGTGCTCGGAATCTTTCATCGGGCCAATCTACAGCAACCTGCCTCGCCGTGAAGTCGCGTCAGGCATTCGGAAAACCCTGGGTTTCGACCGTGTAGCCGGCGGATGTCATCACCCGCATCAGCTCCTTGTGGCCGACCTGCGCCATCTTGAGCGGCGGGTTCTTCTTCGGGTCCTGCTCGGCCTCGACCACGAACCAACCCTCATAACCATGGTCGGCGAAGCGCTGCACAATGGCGCCGAAGTCCAGCGAGCCGTCGCCCGGCACGGTGAAGGCACCGAGCGCCACGGCGTCGAGGAAGGACTGTTTCGTGCGGTCCAGCTTGTCGATCACACCCATGCGCACATCCTTCACATGCACATGGCTGATGCGCTTGTGGTGGTTGTCGATGGCGCGTAGCACATCGCCGCCGGCAAAGGCCAGATGTCCGGCATCGAGCAGCAGAGGAATGCCTTCGCCGGAATGGCGCATGAAGGCGTCGAGCTCCGGCTCCGTCTCCACCACCGCCGCCATGTGATGGTGGTAGGACAGCGGCATGCCTTGTTCGGCGCACCATTCGCCGAATTCAGTCAGGCGCGTTGCATAGGCCTTCATCTCGTCACCTGAAAGTTTCGGCTTGGTGGCCAGCGGCTTCGAGCGGTCGCCCTGGATCGAGCGGCCGACCTCGCCATAGACGATGCAGGGCGCGTTGACCGCCTTGAACAGCTCGATCATCGGCTGGATGCGATCCTTGTTCCTGCTCATCTCCTCATCGACCAGCGTGCCGGAAAACCAGCCGCCGCACAGCGTCACGTCGGCGGCTTTCAGGATCGGCAGCATGACGGCGGGATCGTTGGGGAAACGCCGGCCCATCTCCATGCCGGTGAAGCCGGCCGAACGCGACTGGCGCAAGCACTCCTCAAGCGACACGTCATCGCTGAGTTCCGCAAGATCGTCGTTCCACCACGCTATGGGGGACATGCCCAGTTTGGCTTTCAAGTCGTCACTCCAGTTTAGTGTTTACCCTCCCCCTTGTGGGGTGGGGGGCGGCGCCGACCCTACCCGGACCTTCGGTCCGACCTCCCCACAAGGGGGAGATGGGGGTAGCGCCGACTTAGCATCAATCGCCGACGCTCTGCATCTGGCGCCTCTCGTCATAGGCCTTGCGCGCCGCGTTCACCTGCGGCCGCGCGGAGACTTCCGGCACAGCCACATCCCACCAATGGCCGCCGGCGTCGGTGGAGACCAGCGGGTCGGTGTCGATGACCAGCACCGTGGTGCGGTCGTTCGTCCTGGCCTTCTGCAACGCGTTTTCCAGGCCGGCGATTGACGGCACTTTCTCTGATATCGCGCCCATGCTCGCCGCATGCGCGGCGAAGTCGATGTCGGGCAGGATTTCGTGGCGCGAGTCCTTCAAGAGGTTGTTGAAATTGGCGCCGCCGGTCGCCATCTGCAGCCGGTTGATGCAGCCATAGCCCCGGTTGTCGAGCAGCACGATGGTCAGCTTCAAACCCAGCATCACCGAAGTGGCGATCTCGGAATTCAGCATCAGATAGGAGCCGTCGCCGATCATGACGACGATTTCTTCGCCGGGCTTGGCCATCTTGGTGCCGAGCCCGCCGGCAATCTCGTAGCCCATGGTCGAGAAGCCGTATTCGGCGTGGTAGGAGCCGGGCGCGCCGGCCTGCCAAAGCTTGTGCAGTTCGCCGGGCAGACCGCCGGCGGCATGCAGCAGCGTCACGCCGGAGCCCATGGCGCGCTGCACCGCGCCGATCACCTGAGCGTCGGACGGGAAGGCGGCGTTGGTCGACGCCGTCACCTTGGCCGCGTCGGCCTGCCAGGCCTTCTTGCCCTTGGCCGCATTGTCGGTCCAGGCGGCAGGCGCCTTCCAGCCTTTCAGCGCCGCGCCAAGTTCTGCGAGCCCCTCGGCCGCATCGGCGACCAGTGGCAGGGCGCGGTGCTTGCCGGCGTCGAAAGGTTGGACGTTGAGCCCGATGATGGTCTTGCCGGAATTCTTGAACAGCGCCCACGAGCCGGTGGTGAAATCCTGCAGGCGCGTGCCGATGGCGAGCACGACATCGGCGTCTTCGGCCAGCCGATTGGCCGCCGAGGTGCCGGTGACGCCGACCGCCGCCATGTTGAGCGGATGATCGTCCGGCAGCGAGGATTTGCCGCCTTGCGTCTCGCAGACCGGAGTGCCGGCGCCCTCGACGAATTTGGCCAGTTCGTCCGAAGCCTGCGAATAGAGAACGCCGCCCCCGGCGATCACCAGCGGCTTCTTCGCGCCCTTGAGTGCCGCCACAGCGGCGGCGAGTTCGTGGCGGTCCGGGCGCGGCCGGCGCTGGTGCCAGACGCGCTCGGCGAAGAAGCTTTCGGGATAGTCATAGGCCTCGGCCTGCACATCCTGGCAAAGCGACAGCGTCACCGGACCGCAATCGGCCGGATCGGTCAGAACCTGCATGGCGCGATTGAGCGCCGGAATGATCTGCTCGGGTCGGGTGATGCGGTCGAAATAGCGCGACACCGGACGGAAGCAATCATTGACCGTCGCCGTGCCGTCGGAAAAGTCCTCGGCCTGCTGCAGCACAGGGTCGGGAATACGGTTGGCGAAGACATCGCCAGGCAAAAACAGGACAGGCAATCTGTTGACATGCGCAAGTGCGGCCGCCGTCACCATGTTGAGCGCGCCGGGTCCGATCGAAGAGGTCGCGGCCATGACGCGGCGGCGGAAATTGGCCTTGGCATAGGCGATCGCCGCATGCGCCATCGCCTGTTCGTTGTGGGCGCGGAAGGTCGGCAATTCGTCGCGAACCTGGTAGAGCGCCTCGCCCATGCCGGCGACATTGCCGTGGCCGAAGATCGCCCAGACGCCACCGAAGATCGGCACTTTTCCACCGTCGATCTCGGTCATCTGGCGGGACAGGAAGCGGGTCAGCGCCTGCGCCATCGTCAGGCGGATTGTCTTGTTCATGGTGTTTTCCTCCGCAGTCCCAATGCCGTACCTTCTTGTGCCGCGCCTTCTTATGCTGCCTTGCGGCCGCGCGCGGCAAGCCACGCCTCGGTCAACTGTTCGAAGCGCGAGGCCATGTCGGCGACAGCCTCGTCATCCGACATCCTGCCGGCCAGCCACTCCTCGGCCGCATGGACGAAGATGGTGCGGCCGACGGCAAATCCCTTGACGATCGGCGCCTTGGCGGTGGCGGCGAACGCTGCTTCCAGCTCGTCCTGCGGCGCTTCCAGGCCAAGCAGCACGATGCCACGGCACCACGGATCATGCTTCAGGATCACAGCTTCGATCCTCGCCCAGGCGCCGCTCGACGCCTGCGGCTCGAGCTTCCACCAGTCCGGCTTGATGCCGAGCGCATAGAGCTCTTCCAGCGCGCGTGGAATGGTCGTGTCGTCGAGCTTGCCGTGCTTGCCGGCGATGATCTCGATGAGAAGTTCCCGGCCGACTTTCCGCGCCGCCTCGAACAGCGCGCGCAATTTCTGCTGCTGTTCTTCCTTCAAGGCCGCCGGATCGTCGGGATGGTAGAAGCACAGGCACTTGATGCAATGGTCGACCGGCCATTCCACCAGCTGCGAGCCGATGTCCTGCGAGAACTCGAAGCGCAGCGGCCGCGAGCCCGGCAATTCCACGGGACGGCCGAGCCAGGCGAAGGAATGCCCAGCGAATTCGAACATCGCCTCGCGGCCATGTTTCTCGTCGATCAGCATGCCGTAGCCGTCGCGGCCGGCGGCGACCTTCGCCGCCGCCTTGACCGCCAGAACCTTGAAATCGCGGATGCGCGCCGGATCGGCGCCGGCCTTCACCGCCACGTCCTCGAGCTGCACGCGGTGGTCGCAGGCGAGCGCCATCAGCGACGGGATATCGCGCCGGCGGGTCGTTGCCCAATGGATATGGTTGATCGCCTCGTCCTTGCGCAGCGCCCTGTATTTGCTGCCGTTCTTGAGGAAGAACTGCAGCTCCTCGAAGGTCGGATATTCCGGTGCGCACAGCAGCCGCGACACGGCGAAGGCGCCGCAGGCATTGGCCCAGGTCGCCGCCGTCGCATGGTCTTCGCCACCCAGCCAGCCGCGCAGGAAGCCGGACATGAAGGCGTCGCCGGCACCCAGCACATTGTAGATCTCGATCGGAAAACCCTTGCCGACGACACCATCCTCGAGATCGTCGCTGATCGGTCCGTCATAGACGATGCAGCCCATGGCGCCGCGCTTCAAGACGATAGTGGCCGCCGACAGCGCGCGGATCGTCTTCAGCGCGCTCAGGCAGTCGTCGGCGCCTGAGGCGATCATGATCTCTTCCTCGGTGCCGACGATGAGATCGCAATCGGGCAGCACCGTCTTCAACTGCGCCGAGACCCGGTCCGATTTGACGTAGCGCTCGAAGCCTTCGGCATGGCCGGCCAGGCCCCACAGATTGGGGCGATAGTCGATGTCGAAGACAACCTTGCCGCCCTTGGCTTTCATGATGCGGATCGCCTTGCGCTGGGCGGCGTCGCTGTTGGGGCGCGAAAAATGCGTGCCGGTGACGACGATCGAACGTGCCGAAGCGATGAAGGCCTCGTCGATGTCTTCCGGCGCCAGCGCCATGTCGGCGCAGTCCGAGCGGTAGAAGATCATCGGCGAAACGCCTTCGCTCTCGACCGAAAGCAGCACCAGGGCGGTCAGCCGCTCCTTGTCGGTCTTCAGCCCGTCGGTGTTGACGCCTTCGCGTTTCAGCTGTTCGCGGATGAAGCGGCCCATCTGCTCGTCGCCGACACGCGTCAGCAGCGCCGAACGCAAGCCGAGCCTCGCCGTGCCGACCGAAATGTTGGCCGGGCAGCCACCGACCGACTTGGCGAAGGAGGTGATGTCCTCCAGCCGCGAGCCGATCTGCTGGCCATAGAGGTCGACGGAAGCGCGACCGATGGTGATGACGTCGAGCGGCACCTGTTTGGCGTCCACGGCTTCGCTCATTGGATCCTCCCGTCAGTCTTGTTGTCAGCAACAACATTGTTTGGGTAACACGCGCGAGCGGCAGCGTGGTGCCGGGAATATGAAATAATAATTCCAATCCATAGTCAATATGGAATGAGCATTCCTTCATCTAAAATCGCCTGACCATGATCCCGAACCAAAGGACCGCGTAAGTGAAAAGTGGCTGCCGGTTTTCGGAAAAGATCATGGTCAAAGAAGAAAGGGTGTAGGCTCAGCCTTTGCGCTTGCGGCCCATATCGCGCCGCTTCTCGCCGACGCCGACGGTCAGCGCCATGGCCAGCGCCATCGTCGCCGACAGCGAACGGAAGCCGGCGAAATCCGCCTCGGCAACCTCGAACCAGACCCTGGCGAACTGGGCGAGCGGCGAAAACGAGCTGTCGGTGATGGCGACGATCGGCACGCCCTGTTCCGAAATGGTGCGTGCTTCCTCGATGGTGGCCGGCGCGTAAGGCGAGAAGGAGATGGCGATGACGGCGTCCGCGGGCGTGGCGAAGGCGATCATCTCGGCGTTCAGGCCGGCGGCCGATTCGATCAACTGGTTGCGGATCTTCAGCTTGCCCAGCGCATAGGCGATATAGGTCGCCACCGGATAGGAGCGCCGCCTGGCTAAGACATAGATGGTCTGCGCCTTTGCCAGCAGCGAAATCGCGTCTTCCAGATGCGCGTCATCCAGCGTGCGCGAAATGTCGTTGAGCGAGGTGCTGGCGGCGGCGACGAATCCGTCGAAGATTGCTCGGTGGCCGGCGGCGCCCTCGGCCTTGGCGCGCAGCGCCTGCAGCCGCTCGTCATAGGATGAGTTGCGCTCGCGCAGCCGCTCGCGGAACACCTGCTGCAGGCTGGTGAAGCCGTCGAAACCGAACTGCTGGG
Organism: Mesorhizobium sp. B2-4-19; assembly: GCF_006441315.1. Classification (NCBI taxonomy): domain Bacteria; kingdom Pseudomonadati; phylum Pseudomonadota; class Alphaproteobacteria; order Hyphomicrobiales; family Phyllobacteriaceae; genus Mesorhizobium; species Mesorhizobium sp. B2-4-19. Next base: position 43,213 of record NZ_VFUV01000022.1, read on the forward strand.
CAAAGCGGATCAGGGTTGAGGGCTGCACGCCGGCCGAGGCGGCGATGCTGGCGGCGGTGCCAAAGGCGATGTCGTCGGGATTGTCGAGCGCGTAGGCGGCGATCTGGGCGATGCGCTTCGGCAGGCTTTCGCGCCGGTCGAGGATGGTAGCGCGCAGCGTCTCGAAGTCGCGAGGTATCCGTTCGTCCATCGTCGGCCCGTCCAAGCTCATCCGTGAAGCGTCCTCTCTGCCCCATCATAGCGAGCCTGCGCAAGAACGCCATAAAAAATGAGGCAGACATTCCATTCTTGGAGAAAATGGACTAATTCATCCACGCAGTGCTTCAGGCAGCGGAGGAAACGGAAAATGGTCGGCGTCGGTCTTATCGGCACGGGTTTCATGGGCAAGTGTCACGCCATCGCGTGGAGTGCCGTCGGCGCCGTCTTCCCAGATGTGGCCAAGCCCAGGCTCGTCCATCTCGGTGAGGTCAATGAGGAGCTTGCCCGTCGCAAGGCCGGCGAGTTCGGCTTTGCCAAGGCCTCCGGCGACTGGCGCGCCGTCGTCGACGATCCCGAGGTCGACATCGTCTCGCTGACCACGCCCAACCAGTTCCATCCGGAAATGGCCATCGCCATTCTCCGGGCCGGCAAGCATCTGTGGTGCGAAAAGCCGATGGCGCCGAGCTTTGCCGAAGCCGAGGCGATGGCGGCAGCGGCGAAGACATCCGGCAAGGTCGCTGCCCTTGGCTACAACTATATTCAGAGCCCGGCCATCCGTCACATCGGCGCACTGCTCGACGAGAACATCATCGGCGAGGTCAACCATCTGCGCATCGAGATGGACGAGGATTTCATGGCCGATCCCGAGGCGCTGTTCTTCTGGAAGCACGAGGCCGCTTCCGGCTATGGCGCGCTCGACGATTTCGCCGTGCATCCGCTGTCGCTGGTCTCGGTCCTGTTCGGCCGCGTCGCCAGCGTCATCTGCGACATGGCCAAGCCCTATGCCGACCGCAAGCTCGCCGGCGGCGGACGCCGCGCGGTCGAGACCTACGACATCGCCAGCGTCTTGATGCATCTGGAAAACGGCATTGCCGGCACGCTCCAGGTCAACCGCTCGGCCTGGGGCCGCAAGGGCCGCATCGCCATCCAGATCTTCGGCTCCAAGGGCTCGATCCTGTTCGACCAGGAGCGGATGAACGAATTGCAGCTCTATCTCACCGCGGATCGCCCGACCGAGCAGGGCTACCGCACCATCCTGGTCGCGCCGCACCACAAGCCCTACGACGCCTTCCTGCCGGCGCCCGGCCACGGCCTGGGCTTCAACGACCTCAAGATCATCGAATGCCACGAATTGCTGACGCGGCTTGCCGGCGGGCCGGCGCGCCTCATCGAATTCGCCGAAGGTCTGGAGATTGAGCGCACCGTGCACGCCATGGCACGCTCCTTCGAGGAGAAGCGTTGGGTGGGTGTGCGGCAATAGCCGCTCACCTTAACCGCCGATGGCCGGGGTCTCCCAGCCGTCGACCCAGATCTGCCGCAGGCGGTCGCCTTCGCCCTTGAAGTGCAGCCCGGTCGCGCGGCAATCCTCGATGCGGTCGCTGCGGAAATTGCGGATGGCGTGCCGCAGCTCACACCAGGCGACGATGTTGGCGGACTCAGCGTAATAGATCAGCGCGATCGGCCGGACGATGCGTTGCGTGGTCCGGCCTGCTTCGTCGCGGTAGGAAAGATCGAGCTTCTCCTCGTCGCGGATGGCGCGGCGCACCAGCGCCAGGTCGATCGTGCCGGCCGAGGGTGCGGCAAAACCCCAGGCGTGCAGCGCATTGGCGTCCAATGTCTGGCGCAGCGGCGGCGGCACCGCGCCGGCGATCTTGCTGCTGACGCGCTTGGCCGCCTGCTTGAGCTCCTCGTCGCCCGTGCGCTCCAGCAGCGCCAGCGACAGCACGATCGCCTCCATCTCCTCGATCGAAAACATCAGCGGCGGCAGGTCGAAACCGGGGCGCAGTATGTAGCCGATGCCGCGCCCGCCTTCGATCGGCACGCGCATCGCCTGAAGTGCGGCGATGTCGCGATAGATCGATCGGATCGTCACTTCCAAACGCTCGGCGATCATGGCGGCCGTCACCGGCTGCCGCGCCAGCCGCAGGATCTGGATGATCTCGAACAGGCGTGACGCCTTGCGCATTTTCCTCACCCCGCTCCGACCGCAACTGACACACCATTGTCAGTTGGGTCGACCTATAGGACTGCCTATCGAATTGAAAATCAACAGGTTCCGCTGCGGCTTGGTGGAACGAGGCGACAGGCAACTGACATGGGTTACGCGGAAAATCTCTGGCTTTTCTTTATCCTGCTGTTCGGCATCATCGCCGTTCCGGGCATGGACATGCTGTTCGTGTTGGCCAATGCGCTGACCGGCGGCCGCGACAGGGGCCTGGCCGCGACCGGCGGCATCATGGTCGGCGGTATGGTGCACACGCTGAACGGGGCGATCGGCGTTGGCCTTCTCATGCATTTCGTGCCGATCCTGTTCAAGCCGCTGCTGATTGCCGGCGCCGCCTACATGGCCTTCATCGGCATCACGCTGATGCGCAGCTCCATCACCGTCGGTCGCGATGGGCCTGTCGGCAGCCGCTCCGCATGGAAGGCGTTTCGCCAGGGCCTGGTGACCTGCCTGATCAATCCGAAGGCCTATCTGTTCGTGCTTGCGGTCTATCCGCAGTTCCTGAAGCCGGACTACGGCCCGATCTGGGTGCAGGCGACTGTCATGGGGCTTATGACGGTGATCACGCAGGCCGCGATCTATGGTGGGCTCGCGATATCAGCCGGGCGCAGCCGCAAGCTTTTGATCGCCAATCCGCGGGCGACCATTCTGGCCGGCCGGGCGGCCGGGCTGTTGCTCTTTGCCGTCTCGGTGTTCACCGCCTGGGAAGGGCTGAGGGCGGCGTAATCTGCCCTTTGTTGGAGCATGATCTCTGGACAAACGGAAACCGTTTGTCCGAGAAAACCGGTCTCCACTTTTCGGGATCATGCTCCAGCGCCGCCCCTCCCACATCGTCATCGGATCAGGCGGCGCCCTGCCGGCTTTCCAGCATGGCGCGGCGTGCCGACCGCCGCCATTCGACGGCGCCGGCAAGGCCGTGCAGCACGGTCTCGGTGGTCGCCCAGTCGATGCAGCCGTCGGTGATGCTCTGGCCATAGACCAGCGGCTTGCCGGGCACGACGTCCTGCCGGCCGGCGACGAGATTGCTCTCGATCATCAGGCCGATGATGCGCTCGTCGCCCGCCGCCACCTGGCCGGCCACATCGGCCGCCACCTTCGGCTGGTTCTCCGGCTTCTTGGCCGAGTTGGCGTGGCTGACGTCGATCATCAGCCGCGGCGCGACACCGATGCGGGCGAGTTCGACCGAGGCCGCCTCGACGCTCGCCGCGTCATGATTGGGCTGAACGCCGCCGCGCAGGATGACGTGGCAGTCCTCATTGCCGGTGGTCGTGGCGATGCCGCTGCGCCCGCCCTTGGTCACCGCCATGAAATGATGCGGCTGGGCGGCCGATTTCACCGCCTCGCCGGCGATCCTGAGATTGCCGTCGGTGCCGTTCTTGAAGCCGACCGGGCAGGACAGGCCCGAGGCCAGCTCGCGGTGGATCTGGCTTTCGGTGGTGCGCGCGCCGATGGCGCCCCAGGCGACGAGGTCGGCAATGTATTGCGGCGTGGTCATGTCGAGGAATTCGGTCGCCGCCGGCAGGCCGAGATTGTTGACGGCCGACAGCACGTTGCGCGCCATCCGTAGCCCCTTGTCGATGTTGAAGCTGCCGTCGAGGTCGGGATCGTTGATCAGGCCTTTCCAGCCGACCGTCGTGCGCGGCTTCTCGAAATACACCCGCATCACGATCTCGAGCCGGTCGGACAGGGTCTCGCGCAGCGCCGCCAGACGGCTGGCATAGTCAACGGCCGCGACCGGATCGTGGATCGAACAAGGTCCGACGACGACAAGCAATCGGTCGTCGGTGCCGTTCAGAATAGCATGGATGGCGTTGCGTGAGGCGCTCACGGTGCGCGTCGCCGTCAGCGTGCGCGGGATCTCCCGCATCACCTGGTCCGGCGTGCTCAGTTCTCGGATTTCCTTGACCCGGAGGTCGTCTGTGGTGGTCAACACGGCTTTCTGCTCCTGTTAGGAGACCTGCCGGCTGAAACAAAAAAGCCGCCAGGTCTGGCGGCTGTTCGGATCTTGTTGCTGCAATCTTCAGATCGAGCGCAATCCTCCCGCCGCCAGCGAGCTGCTAAAGTACCAATAGGTGGCGGACAGGTGGATCATGCGGCTCATATAGTCGAAGCCGGGGCGTTTGTCACGTGCTTGATGCGAGGAGATCGGCACCGCGCAGCGGCGAGGCCAGCAGGAACTCCGCAAGTGTGCCTTTTCGCGTGGTTTTCTGACGCCATTCTTCAGCCGAGACGATAACCACGACTGGTTTGCCGTTTCTGGTGACCGTCTGCGGCGAGGACTGCGCTCGCTCAATAACTTCCGAAAACCGGGCTTTTGCCGCGGTGACAGTCCAGTTGGTATCTTTGGATCCAGATAGCATCCCATCCTCATGAGCGTTCTGACTACATGAATATGCGGGAATGGCGATGCCGCCGCAACGGGGACCTTTTGAAGCCGCGTTTCGTTGCTTGGGTGCGGAGCCGGTTACGTCCGCACCAATATTTTGGTTCGTCTCGCCGACGTATGGCCGAGCTGTTTCCGGACGTGCGGCTGACGGTCGAGACTATTCCGGCGACGACCCCGCAACACTCTGGTCGTAGTCGACCAACGACCCGGTCATGACGCCCGATTGCGGGCTGACCATGTAGCTGATCAGCCGCGCGAGCTGGTCCGGCTTGACCAACTGGCCCATCGGCTGCGCGGCCTCGGCTTTCGCCAGCCAGTCGTCCGGGGCGTCGTGCCATTTCTTCTGCACGATGTCCTCGCCCTCGGTATCCATCCAGCCCGGCAGCACGGCGTTGCAGCGGATGCGGTTGAAGCGATAGGCATTGGCGACGTTCTTGGTCAGCGTCATCAGCGCGCCCTTGCTGGTCGAATAGGGTGTCAGGAAGGACTGGCCGGCATGCGCCGACATCGACAGCACGTTGACGATCGAGCCCGGCGCCTTGCGCTCCAGGAGATGCGTGACCAGCCCCTGCATCAGGAAGAAGGGACCCCGCACATTGGTGTCGAAGATCTGGTCGAAAAGCTCTTCCGAGGTCTCGACCAGTGAGCCGCGCGCCGAGGTGGCGGCGGCGTTGACCAGCGCGTTCAGCGTGCCGAAATGCGCGAGCGCGGTCGCCACCGCGCGCTTGCAGTCCGCCACCTTCGAAACGTCGCCGCTGATGAAGATCGCGTCGACGCCGGCCTTTTTGAAGTGGGCGACCGCCTTGTCCCCCTTCTCCTGCGACCGGCCGATCAGCGCCAATGCCCGGCAGCCTTCGTCGGCCAGCGCTTCGGCGACGGCAAAGCCGATGCCTTGCGCCCCGCCGGTAACGATGGCACGTGTCTGTGAATTGCGATCGGCGGATGCGCTCATCGCTTTGCTCCTGTGGCTTGGGTCCGATTTCCGGTTCTTACTTGTCGAGACGAACGGTCTTGCCTGTCGTTGCCGACTTCAGCGCCGCATCCGCCAGCTTCAGCGCCACCAGGCCGTCGGCGCCGCTCGGCGCCGCCTTCTTGCCGGACGTCGCGGCGGCGATGAACGAGGCGATCTCGATGGCATAGGCGTCGAGATAGCGGGTCATGAAGAAGTCGTGCAGCGGCGGGCGCGTATAGCCCTTCTCATTGGCCAGTTCGATCGACACCGGCCGCTGGTTTTCCGCCGCGATCATGCCTTTCGAGCCATGCACCTCGATGCGCTGGTCGTAGCCATAGGTGGCGCGGCGCGAATTGGAGATCACGGCCTGCTTGCCGGAAGCCGTCTCCAGGATAACGCTGACGCTGTCGAAATCCCCGGCCTCGCCAATCTTCTTGTCGACCAGCACCGAAGCGTGCGCGGAGACCGCCACCGGCTCCTCGCCGAGCAGGAAGCGCGCCATGTCGAAATCATGGATGGTCATGTCGCGGAAAATGCCGCCAGAGCGCTTGATGTAGTCGATCGGCGGCGCACCCGGATCGCGCGAGGTGATGGTGACCATCTCGACCGTGCCGATGGCGCCGTCGTCGATTGCCTTGCGCACGGCGGCGAAGTGGGGGTCGAAGCGGCGATTGAAGCCGACCATCAGCGTCGCCTTGGCCTTCTCGACCACGGCCAGGCATTTCTCGACGCGCTTGACGTTCAGGTCGATCGGCTTCTCGCAGAAGATCGCTTTGCCGGCCTTGGCGAAACGCTCGATCAGATCGGCATGGGTGTCGGTCGGCGTGCAGATGACGACGGCGTCGATGTCCTTGGATTTCTCGATGGCGTCGATGGTGCGCACCTCGGCGCCATAGGCGCTCGCCAGCTCTTTTGCCGCCTTCTCGAAGGCATCGGCCACCGCCACCAGTTTTGCATCGGGGTTGGAGCCGACGGCGCGGGCGTGGACCTTGCCGATGCGGCCGGCACCGAGGAGGGCGAAACGAACAGTCATGGATATTTCCTCTGAGGGATGGGTTCGAGAGAGTTGTGTCCGCACCTTCCCGTCAGGGAAAGGCGGCTGGGGTATTTTCCTGGCGCGGCAGATCGTCCCGGAATCGGGTGACCCCTGCGCCTAGGCCGCGAGTTCCGCCTCTCCGGTCTTGGCGCCGGTGATGTAGGAGACGATGTCCTGGCCGTCGGTGTTTTCCTTGCGCAGATTGGCGACGATGCGGCCGCGCCGGAACACCACGATGCGGTCGCACAGGTCGAACACCTGTCGCATATTGTGGCTGATCAGGATCAGCGGTTCGCCATTGTCCTTCAGCGTGCGGATGATGTTTTCGACCTGCGCCGTCTCCTGCACGCCAAGGGCTGCCGTCGGCTCGTCCATGATGATCAGCTTGGAGGCGAAGGTGGCCGTCCTTGCGATCGCCACGCACTGCCGCTGGCCGCCCGACATGTGGCGGATGGTGTTGGAGAGATTGGGGATTTTCACCGCGGTGCGGACCAGCGCCGCCTCGGTTGCCTTGCGCATGTATTTGCGGTCGAGGATCGAGAACGGCCCGAGATTGAACAGCACTTTTTCGCGGCCGAGGAACAGGTTCGACGGCACGTCGAGGTCGTCTGCCAATGCCAGGTTCTGGAACACTGTCTCGATGCCCGCCGTGCGGGCCTCGATCGGGCCGGCAAAATTCACTTCCTTGCCGTCGAACCAGATCTGGCCGCTGGTGCGTTGTTCGACAGCGGTGATCTGGCGCACGAAGGTCGATTTGCCTGCGCCATTGTCGCCCATGATGGCGACATGCTCGCCCTTGCGCAGCTCGAAATTGGCGCCTTCCAGCGCGTGCACGCCGCCATAGCGCTTGGTCAGCTTTTCGGTCTTCAACACGATGTCCGACATGGTCAAGCCCTCAATGCCCGCAGGCGTTGGCGCCACTGGTCGAGAACGACCGCGCCGACGATGATCACGCCCTTGACCATCTCCTGGTAGTAGGCGTCGAGGCGCAGGAAGGTGAAGCCGGAGATGATGACGCCGAAGATCAGCGAGCCGATCACCGTGCCGATGATCGAGCCGCGGCCGCCCGACAGCGAGACGCCGCCGATGACCGCCATGGCGATGGCGTCGAGTTCGTACATCACGCCCATGCCGGCCTGGGCGGTGAGGTTCTTGGAGCAGAGCACCACGGCGGCGAGCGCGGCGAGGATGCCGGCGATGACGTAGACCAGGATCTTGTGGTTGGCGATCTTGATGCCGGACATGCGTGCGGCATCCTCATTGGAGCCAATCGCGTAACAGTGCTTTCCATATCTGGTGTAGGTCATGATCAGCTGGAACAGGATAGCCAGCGACAGGAAGATGATGACGGGCATCAGGCCCTTGCCGATCGCCGCGAAACTGTCTGTCGGGAACGAGATCGGCTGGCCCTTCGACCACCACTTGGCGATGCCACGCGCGGTCACCATCATGCCGAGCGTGGCGATGAAGGGCGGAATGCGCGTGTAGGCGATCAGGGCACCATTGACCAGGCCGGCGAGCAGACCGCAGCCGACCGCCACCAGCAGCGGCACGATGACAGGCAGGTCGGTCCAGCCTTGCGCCAGGAACATCGCCTTCGGGTTGGGATTGCCGTTGACGGTCGCCACCTGGGCGAAACTCATGGCGATCATGGCGGTCGCGCCGACGATCGAGCCCGACGACAGGTCGATGCCGCCGGTGATGATCACTTGCGTCACGCCGATGGCGATGATGCCGACGATCGACACCTGCAGGATGATGATCTGCAGGCGGGCCTCGTTGAAGATCCCCGAGACGTCGCTGCGGGTGTTGAACAGGAAACTGTCGCCGAGAAAGATGCGGCCGATCAATTCGAAGATGACGACGAGAATGACGAGCGCCAGGAAGACATTGAATTCGGCCGGCCACGCGCGCTTCTTCGCATCGTAGGTGAGCCCTCCGACGCCATGAGATGTCTGTGCCAATCTTCTATCCTCCGTCAGCCACGGTCGCGCCTCGATCGCCTTCAGGCGCCGAGGGAAGGGGGAGCGGCGCTGCCTGAGCAGCGCCGCTCTCGATATCCGCGGCTCAGTTCTTCTTCAGGAACTTGTCGATGTTCGCCGGGGTCACAAGCTGGAACGGCACATAGACCTTGTGCTCGACCTTCTCGCCCTTGGACAGTTTCAGCGCCGCGTCCAGCGCGCCTGCGCCCTGGCCGGCCGCGTCCTGGAACACGGTTACGTCGAGGTCGCCGGCCTGCATGGCGGCAAGCGCATCCTGCGTGGCGTCGACGCCGCCGACGACAACCGACTTCATGTCGATGTTGGCGGCCTTCATCGCCTGGATGGCGCCGATGGCGCTTTCGTCATTGTTGGCGATGACGCCGTCGAACTTCTTGCCGGTCGACAGCCAGTTGGTCATCAGGTTCTGCGCCTGGTCGCGATCCCAGTTCGACGTCTGCTTGTCGATGATCTTGATGAAGCTGCAGTCCGGCGTGGCGATCACCTCTTCGATATCCTTGGTGCGCTGCACGGCGGCCTGGTTGGAAAGCTCGCCCATGATCACATAGACATTGGCTTCCTTCTTGCCGGCTTCCTTGAACAGGCGGCAGACTTCCTTGGTCTCGAGCGTGCCGGAATCGGCCTCGTTCGAAGCGACGAAGGCCTGATTGTCGGGCAGCTTGTCGACATTGACCGGCTCGCGATTGACATAGACCAGCGGGATCTTGGCGGCGGCGGCAGCATCCGACATCGCCTGCGTGGCCGAGGTGTCGACCGGGTTGACGATGATGGCGTCGACGCCCGATGCGGCGAAGTTCTTGATCTGGTCGAGCTGCTTGGCGACGTCGTTCTGTGCGTCTTCGACCTGCAGCTCGACGCCGCTCATGCCCTTGGCCTGGGCGATCATCCCATTGCGCAGCACGGTGAGGAAGTTGTCGTCGAACTTGGCCATCGATACGCCGATCTTGGCGGCCAAAGCCGATGAACTCATCAGCGCCGCGAAAGCGACGCCCAAAAGCAGTTTCTTCATTTTAATCTCTCCTCCACTTTTGGTGTCCGGTTGCACCGATTTATCCGGAATCCCCGATCTCCCCGGGGAATCTCTCCCTGATATCGCTTCGCTCCGTGGGGCATTCCCTGCTTGGGCTGGAACGCCAAACCCTCTGTCTGAAACAGAGGTTCCCGGAACGAAAGAACCAAAATGTACAGTGGGTGAAATATTTATTCCATTCCAGCGGAACGTCAAGGGCGATTCCGCGGCCTGCCGCCGGATTTTCGGATCGTTCTGAGGGATTCTATCATTCTGGCGGTTGCTCCCGCCCGGAAAGCTCAGATATTTTCCGGCAGATAGATGTCGAAGGGCAGGAAGGTCTGGCCAGGCGCGTTGGCCGCGCCGGTTTCAATGGCATGCGCCATCCGATCGACCAGCTCGCGGCAGAGCGCGGCCAGCGGCGTCGAGATCACCATGGTGAGGATGTTGTCGGCGAGTGCCGCGCGCGACTCGGCGTTGATCTCGTTGCAGACCACCACCGGCATATTTACGGGCCTTGCTGCCCGCAGCGCCGAGACCGCGCCTTCCATGCCGCCGCCCGCGACGTAGCAGCCTGCAAGATCCGGATAGCGCGCCAGAAGATCGATCATCGCATCATGGGTTACCTGGTTCGCCTCCAGGTTGACCAGCGTTTCCAGCACGCTGAAGTCGGGTGCATGCTCGCGAAAGAAAGAGCGGAAGCCGATCTCGCGCAACTCGTGGCCATGGAAACGGTGGCTGCCGACGAAGAGGGCGACCTTGCCGGGCTGCCGCGCTGCTTTGGCGATCATCCAGGCCGCGGTACGACCGACCTTGCGGTTGTCGAGGCCGACATAGCCCTCGCGGATGCCGGCGGCAAAGTCCGACAGCAGCGAGAAGACCGGTTGTCCCCGCGCCTTCAACGCCTCGACCGCCGCCGTCAGGGTCGGATGGTCCGGGCCGACAACGGCGATGGCCCTCGATTTCGCCGCCAGCTTGCGCATCTGGGCCGCGATCTCGTCGGGGACCAGGGAACTGGCGAAGTCGACGGTTGCGGCGCCGCGGAACCGCTGCGACTGCGACACCGCCAGTTCGAGCTCCGCTGCGAAATCGCCGTAGAAGACATCGTTACCTCGCAAAAGCAGGAAGCCGAGCCGGTACTCCGGCAGTTCATGGCGCATCCGCTGCTTGATCAGTCCGGCCGCGTGATAGCCGATCTCGGTCGCGGTCTCATAGACGCGCCGCGCGGTCTCCTCGCGCACCGGCAGGCGATTGTTGAGCACGCGGTCCACCGTGGCGACGCTGACGCCGGAGATGCGCGCCAGATCGGATATCGTCGGCCGTTTCGCCATGATCGTCCTCGTTCGATTGCCGAACATTGATACATCATTCTGATAGGAAATGATAGAAACTATCTTTGTGAGATTGAGTCTATCACGAGCAAACGGTATTTTCAGGCTGGAAGGCATATGGGCAACCGGCATTCGCCTGGACGAGTGCCTTGCCGAGGAGGCAATCATGACAACTGCGCCGTCCCGGCGGGACTACAGCCTGATCGGCCGCGACGCCAAACTCGCCGTGGAAAACGGCCTGTCGGCGGCCGAGTGGTATCACACCGACGTGCCCCGCAAGCAGATGAAGGAGCTGATGCAGCGCTCCGACGGGCCGGCGATCCGCGATACCGCGATCTGGCTCGCCGCGCTCATCGCCAGCGGCGCCGGCGGCGCCTGGTTCTGGGGCAGTTGGTGGTGCGTGCCGTTCTTCTTCGTCTATGGCGTCCTCTACGGCTCATCCACGGATTCCCGCTGGCACGAATGCGGGCACGGCACGGCGTTCCGGACGCAGTGGATGAATGATGCGATCTATCAGATCGCCTGCTTCATGATCATGCGCAATCCGGTGACCTGGCGCTGGAGCCACACGCGCCATCACACCGACACCATCATTGTCGGCCGCGACCCCGAAATCTCGGTCATGCGGCCGCCGGACCTAGTGCGCGCGCTCCTCGGCTTTGTCGGCGTGCTCGACGCCTGGCATGCGATGTCGGACATGCTGCGCAACGCCGCCGGCAACATCAGCGCGGCCGAAAAGACCTTCATTCCCGAGCAGGAACAGGGCAAGGCGATCCGCATCGCCCGCATCTGGACGGCGATCTATGCCGCAACCATCGGCTTGGCGCTCTATTCCGGCTCCTTCCTGCCTTTGATGCTGGTCGGCCTGCCCAGGCTCTATGGCGCCTGGCATCACGTCATGGTCGGCCTGCTGCAGCATGGCGGCCTGGCCGACAATGTCATCGACCATCGGCTGAACAGCCGCACCGTCTACATGAACCCGATCAGCCGCTTCATCTACTGGAACATGAACTACCATGTGGAGCATCACATGTTCCCGATGGTGCCCTACCATGCGCTGCCGAAGCTGCACGCGCTGATCAAGCACGATCTGCCGGCGCCGACGCCGTCGATCCTGGCCGGCTACCGCGAGATGATCCCGGTCTTCCTGCGCCAGCTGCGCAACGAGGACTATTTCCTCAAGCGCGAACTGCCGCCGACCGCCATGCCGTACCGCGAGGAATTCCACGGCGATGCCGTCGCCGCCGCGGCGGAATGATCGCGGCGAATCCATTTTTTACGGGGAGTGCTGAAATGAGCGACTGGGTCGAGGCCTGTGCTGCCGACGACATCGATGAAGAGGATGTGATGCGCTTCGATCATGGCGGGCGCACCTTCGCCATCTATCGCAGCCCAGACGACGAATATTTCGCCACGGACGGGCTTTGCACGCATGAGAAGGTACACCTCGCCGACGGTCTGGTGATGGACGACATCATCGAATGCCCCAAGCACAATGGCCGCTTCAACTACAAGACCGGCGCGGCCAGGGGCGCCCCGGTCTGCGTCAACCTGAGAACCTATCCGGTCAAGGTCGACGCCGGCAAAGTCCTCGTTCAGGTCGGATGATGGAGATGGCGCGGGGAATGGTCATCATCGGCGCCGGCGAATGCGGCGGCCGGGCGGCTCTGGCGCTGCGCGATCTCGGTTATGAGGGGCCGGTGACGCTGATCGGCGACGAACCGCATCTGCCCTACGAGCGGCCGCCTCTGTCCAAGGAGGCGATGGCCAGCGATGCGCCCGAAATCAAGGCCATCGCCAGCGACGCGGTGCTGGCCGAGAGGTCGATCCGGCATATCAATTCCGTCCAGGCTGTGGCGATCGAGCGTGCGGCGCACAGGGTGCGCCTGTCCAATGGTTCGGTGCTGCCCTACGACAAGCTCCTGCTGGCCACCGGCTCGGCCCCGCGCAAACTGCCGATGCCGGGATTGGGGGCGCGCTGCGTCTATCTCCGCACCTTCGCCGATGCGCTGGCCATTCGCGCCCATCTCAGCGCCGGCAACCGTATCGCCATTGTCGGCGGCGGCTTCATTGGCCTCGAACTCGCCGCGGCGGCCCGCAAGCTCGGCGCTGCGGTCACCGTCATCGAGGCACAGCCGCGCATCCTGATGCGCGGCGTGCCGGCCGAGATCGCCGAAATCATCCATCAGGCGCACATCGCCGAAAGCGTCGACATACTGTGCGGCGACGGCATCGCCTCCATCGCCGACGACGGCAAGGAGGTGCGTGTGACGCTCGCCGGCGGGCACGAAATATCGGCCGACCTCGCAATCATCGGCATCGGCGCGGTGCCGGTGACCGGGCTCGCGGCCGAAGCCGGCCTGACTATCGACAACGGCATTGCGGTCGATGCCGAGCTGCGCAGCAGCGATCCCGACATCTTCGCCGCCGGCGACTGCTGTTCGTTCCCACTTGCAGTCTACGGCGGCCGCCGCGTGCGGCTCGAAGCCTGGCGCAATGCGCAGGAGCAAGGTGCGCTGGCGGCAAGGAATATGCTCGGCGCCGGCGAGGCGCATGCGGCCGTACCGTGGTTCTGGTCGGATCAATATGGGCTCACCCTGCAGATCGCAGGGCTTTCGGACGAAGGCAGCAGCACGGTGCGACGCGATCTCGGTGAAGGCGCCTTTATCCTGTTCCATCTGGATAAGGACGGCCGGCTCGTGGCGGCCGGCGGCATCGGCCCCGGCAATGCGGTCGCCCGCGACATCCGGCTGGCCGAAATGCTGATCGGCAAGCGCGCGAGGCCGGCACCGGAAGCACTGGGATCACAGGCCGTCAAGCTGAAGTCGCTGCTGGCGGCGTGAAACGATCTAGAACAGCGCCTTCAGCTCCGGCAGCTTGTCGTTGACCAGCCAGCCGTAATAATTCTCCTCAGGCAGTTTTTCCGGTTCGCCTGCGGCGCGACGCCTGTCGTTTTCCGCTTTCAGCGCTTCGGCGCGCTGCTCTGGATTGCCGACATTGTAGAGCGTGGCAGTCAGACCCGGATTGCCCGAAATGTCGAAGCCGGCAATGCTCTTATAGGCATCGATCGATTTCCTGATCGTCGCGGCGACATAAGGCAGAGTCAGGTCCGGATCCATGATGGTCTTGTAGACCGAATTGGGATCGCCGACATCGAGCTTCGGCAGGCCTGACACCTTGTGCACGAGATCGCTCATCTGCAGCGCTGTCAGCGGGTTGAGCTGGCCGAGCCCAAAAGTCTGGCCGGCATAATAGGGCTGGAAGAAGGTGGCGCCGAAACGGTCATCGGGAAAGTCCTCGCCGCCGACGTTCTTGCCGCGAAACGCATGGTTCCAGACCTGCTCGCGGCATTCCCAGAGGTCGTAGCTGTCCGACATCCCCGCGCATTTCTTGAATTCCGGCCGCTGCACGAAATCGGTGATGTCCTCGCCGTCATAGGCGAAGGACAGCTTGCTGGAGAGATAGGAGATCGCCTTGACGTAATAGGTCTGCAGCCGGTCATAGGCGTCGACATTGTAGGTGTGTTCGCCGACGATGGCGCCGACGATATGCATCGGATCGATGCCATAGGCGGCCGCGGCCTTCTTGATCTTGCCGCGCAGCTCGGGGTCGTTCTGCAGCAAGGCATAGACCTTGCGGTATTTCGCCTGGAAGGTGGTGCTGGTCGCCTGCGTGCGCCGGCTCGAGGCGCCGGGAATGTCGGGCTGCTCGGCATTGCGGTTTCCCGGCGGCACGAGTGTCGCTGCTTCAGCCGCAAACAGCGTCGCCGCCAGCATCAAGCCGAGAACGACCGGCCTGAGAATGATTGGGATGAATTTTTTCATGCGCCGCCGCCTAAAGGTATTGCCGCGCAAACTAGGGTAGTGCCCTGGGTCGAGTCGAGAGCCCCTTCACCCGGCAAGTCGAAAGGTGGCCAGATGGTACCATCTGGCCACACATGATTGTTCTGCCGGCTGCCTGAACCGGCACCGGATCAACCGGTGCCGTGCTTTAAAGGATGAATCGCGACAAATCTGTGTTTCGCGACAGGTCGCCGACATGCTTTTCCACATAGGCGGCGTCGATGGTGACCGACGTGCCGTTGCGGTCTGGCGCGTCATACGAAATCTCGTCCAGCACCCGCTCCATCACCGTCTGCAGTCGCCGGGCGCCGATATTCTCGACGCTGTCATTGAGGTCGACGGCAATGCCGGCCAACGAATCGATGGCGTCGTCGGTGAAGGTCAGGTCGACACCCTCGGTCTTCATCAGCGCGATATATTGCTTGATCAGGCTCGCTTCCGTCTCGGTCAGGATGCGGACGAAATCTTGCTTCTCCAAGGCCCGCAGTTCGACGCGAATCGGCAGGCGGCCCTGCAATTCCGGCAACAGGTCGGACGGCTTCGAGACGTGGAAAGCGCCCGAGGCGATGAACAATATGTGATCCGTCTTCAACGGTCCGTATTTGGTCGCCACCGTGGTGCCCTCGACCAGCGGCAGCAGGTCGCGCTGCACGCCTTCGCGCGAAGGTCCGCCGGAAATGTCGGATCTCGCCGCGATCTTGTCGATTTCGTCGAGGAAGACGATGCCGTCGTTCTCCGCGGCATCGAGCGCCCGGCGCACCACCTCGTCCTGGTCGAGCAACTTGTCGGACTCGTCGCTGACCAGGAGATCGTAAGACTCCTTCACCGTCGTCTTGCGCAGCTTGGTCTTCTTGCCACCCATCGCCTTCGACAGCATGTCGTTGATGTTCAGCACGCCGATATTGGCGCCCGGCATGCCGGGAATCTCGAATCCAGGCATGCCGCCATTGCCGGTGTCGGCCACTTCGATCTCGATTTCCTTGTCGTCCAGTTCGCCGTCGCGCAGCTTCTTGCGGAAAGAGTCGCGCGTCGCCGGGCTGGCGGTCTTGCCGACCAGCGCTTCCAGAACGCGTTCCTCGGCATTGATGTGGGCGCGCGCCTTGACGTCCTCGCGCATCTTTTCGCGGACGAGCCCGATGGCGATCTCGACGAGGTCACGGATGATCTGCTCGACGTCACGGCCGACATAGCCGACTTCTGTGAACTTGGTCGCCTCGACCTTGACGAAGGGCGCGCCGGCCAGGCGCGCCAGGCGGCGCGAGATCTCGGTCTTGCCGACGCCGGTCGGGCCGATCATCAGGATGTTCTTCGGCATCACCTCTTCGCGCATCTGGCCTTCCAGCTGCTGGCGGCGCCAGCGGTTGCGCAAGGCGATGGCCACGGCGCGCTTGGCGTCCTTCTGGCCGATGATGAAGCGGTCGAGTTCCGAAACGATTTCGCGGGGGGAGAATGTGCTCATATCACTAAATTCCACTTTGCCACTGCTTGATGGCCTCGAACGGATGCAGCAGCATGATCACGTTGAGTGTAAGATTGTCCCGGATGAGATAGCCGGTACCCAGTTCGAAGAGGATGGCGAGGCTGACGATCACCCATATAGGTAGCTTTCGCGCCATCACAAATCCCAGCACCATGGCCAGTGTGTCGGACACCGAATTGATGATGCTGTCGCCGTAATAATCGAGCGAGATGGTGCCGGCGCGGTAGCGGTCGATGATGAATGGGCTGTTTTCCAGCAATTCCCAGCCGCCCTCGATGAGGACGGCGAAGGCCAGCCGCAAGCCGATCGGCGAACGCGGAAAGAGGAACCTCGCCAGTGCGTAGAACAGGAAGCCGTGGATGATGTGCGAGAAGGTGTACCAGTCCGAAATATGCTGGGAATTCTCGGAGCTGTTCACCACGCCGTGCCACAGCTTGACATAGCCGCAGGTGCAGATCGGCGGATGGCCCATGAGATAGAGCGTCACGGCCTGGACGATGATCAGGCCGGCAACGATCAGCAGCCCCATCCGCCAGCTGTTTTCGTAGGCCGAGAGCTCTTTGTCCTCGACGGATGCAATCATGCCCTATTCCCCCTCATGCGCGTCGCCGTCTCGACCATCACAAAGCCCGTCACGCCTTCAGCGGCGGTAGCCGGCGGATCACGGCCGCCGGCAAAGTGGGTTTGACGACAATCCGCCGGATACGCTGCCAGCCAGCCCCGAACAGAATAATCAGCGCGCCGACAACGACCAGAATCAAGGCAAAAGGCGGGATACCCGTCGAATCGGAGGCTGAATTCACCAGATAATAGATACCCAGCGAGCCGAAGTAAGCCAACGTGGGAACCAGAAGCGAACGACGGTCTATGGCGAGCGCGACATAGAGGAAGCCAAGGATCAGGACCGTCAGCATGATCGTTGCATTCGCGTCCGGCGCGATATGTCCGAATACGACGTTCTGCCCGGTCGCCATGATAAAGAGCGGATGCACCAGCATAGGCGCCGAGACGACATGCAGCCAGAAAGCGCAATCGGACCAGATCTTGCGTCGATCCCTATCGTAAATGTCAAAAGCCACACCCGTTGCGAACACGATTAGGCCACAGACCAGCGGCATGTAGAGTGCCGCGTGGAGCAATTCGGGAACATCCTCAAGGCGTGGCGGCGCAATCGCACCCGTTGTCACACTGTCATACAGGATTATCGCCGTTTGCAGGAAGGCAAGCAGGGTGAAGGCGATGGCGATAGCCCCGGCAATGATGGGGACGCGAAAGCGCCAGAAATAGATCGCGGCCGCAATTATTCCTCCACCCAGGAACAGATATCCGGCCCGGGACGCCGTCTGGCGCAACGCCAGCAACTGCCAGATAGTCTCCGGCTTGCGCATGCCGAAGCCGGCCTCCACTCGTAGCGCCAGAGCGGCCAGAATGGCGGCCATGAAAATCAGGGCAAGCACGGACGACGATAATTTCATCCGGTGCTGACGCGTGACAATTTCGGCGAGCCCCCAGGCGAAAACCGCGAGGATGCCAGCGATCCAGAATGTCTGGCCTGGAAGCAAGGTGGTAAGGACAAAGAAGAAGCCGGCGTTAAGCAGAACGGTTCCCACGGTGACGAACAGATCGTTGCCGCCGCCGACCAGCCGCAGGTTTTCCTCGTCGCCCTCGTCATCGGCGCGCCCGGCCTTGGGGGCGAGCGCGCCCGCGCGTTCCATCGCCTCCAACTGATCGCGCAGGGTCTGCGAGATCAAACCTTTCGCGACTGCTTTGTCGAGTGTTCCGGCGCTGATCAATTGGGCTCCTGCGGCGCGTCTCGCGCCATCATCAACGCCGGGCCGAACTCCGATGTTCGGGTGTCAAAGGCAACAAAGCCAGCCTTTTCATAGGCCCGGATGGCCCGAGCATTGCCCGGGTCGGGGTCGATGATGACGCGCGGCACGCCTTCCTCGAACAGCTGCTCGACGAATTGCCGCATGATCGCCGAGCCGTGGCCGATGCCGACCAGCTCCGGCGGTCCGATCGACAGGTCGATGCCGAGCGTGCCGAACGGCTGGTCGGCATAGGGGTGGTCGTCTTCCAGATGCGGGTCGTAGCTCTGCAGATAGGCGATCGGCTTGCCGTCGAGTTCCACGATCAGCGGCTCGACCGAAATCGAGTCGATATGATCGCGAATCTCGGCGATTTCCGTCTCGGGGTCGTCCCACCATTCCGCGACATGCGGTTCGGCAAGCCAGCCGGCGATCATCGGCAGGTCTTTTTCCGTCACCGGCCGAAAATCGTAGAGCACGGCCTGCTCAAGCGGCATCGAGCGTTTCGACGACGAAATTGTTGTTGGTGTAGACGCAGATGTCGGAGGCGATCTGCATCGCCTTGCGGGCAATCTCCTCGGCATCCTTGTCGGTGTCCATCAGCGCCCGCGCCGCGGCCAGCGCGTAATTGCCGCCCGAACCGATGGCCATGACCCCATGTTCGGGTTCGAGCACGTCGCCGGTGCCGGTCAGCGCCAGCGAGACCGACTTGTCGGCCACCAGCATCATCGCCTCCAGCCGGCGCAGATAGCGGTCGGTGCGCCAGTCCTTGGCGAGCTCGACGCAGGCGCGCGTCAGCTGGTCGGGATATTGTTCGAGCTTGGCTTCCAGCCGTTCCAGCAGCGTGAAGGCGTCGGCGGTGGCGCCGGCGAAACCGGCGATCACATTGCCGCCCTTGCCAATGCGGCGGACCTTGCGGGCATTGCCCTTCATGATGGTCTGGCCAAGGCTGACCTGGCCGTCGCCGGCGATCACCACCTTGTTGCCCTTGCGCACCGTCACGATGGTCGTGGCGTGCATGGTCAGATTATCAGACATTTATTGGCTCCGATTCGCGCGATCCCAAAAGGCGATTGGCGCGGTACGAGTGATTTTATCGGCCATATGTATGCATGGGACCAATGATTGCAAATCGCCTCTCCGGCAAGGCCGATACCTCTGTCCGAGGCAACTGGCAATCGCCGGATCATGCTGATAGAAGGCTTTCGTTTTCAAGCCGGTGATTGTTCGAAGCTCGTCCGCGGAGCTTTGAACCCCTGAGACAAGGACAAGGTCATGGCGCCCCGTTCCGCCCAAGCCAGCCGCAAGACCAAGGAAACCGACATCTCGGTGTCGGTCCATGTCGACGGCTCGGGCAAATCCGATATCGCCACGGGCGTCGGCTTCTTCGACCACATGCTCGACCAGCTTTCGCGCCATTCGCTGATCGACATGACGGTGAGGGCCAAGGGCGACCTGCACATAGACGACCACCACACGGTCGAGGACACCGGCATCGCGCTCGGCCAGGCCTTGACCAAGGCACTGGGCGAGCGGCGCGGCATCATGCGCTATGCCTCGATCGACCTTGCCATGGACGAGACGCTGACGCGCGCGGCGATCGACGTGTCCGGCCGGCCGTTCCTGGTCTGGAACGTGTCTTTCTCGTCGCCCAAGATCGGCACCTTCGACACCGAACTGGTGCGTGAATTCTTCCAGGCGCTGGCCCAGAATGCCGGCATCACGCTGCATGTCACCAACCATTACGGCGCCAACAACCACCACATCGCCGAGACCTGCTTCAAGGCGGTGGCGCGTGCGCTGCGTGCCGCACTCGAGCCCGACCCGCGCCAGCCGGACGCGGTTCCCTCCACCAAGGGATCGTTGAAGGGATAGGCCATGGCCACCTATGTCGTGATGCAACCGCCCGGCCGTAGCGAGAAGGTCGATGCAACCGCCCTGATCCGCGACGGCTTCACCTGGCTCGGCCTGCTGGTGCCGCCGCTCTGGCTCGCCTGGCACCGGCTGTGGATCGAAGCCGGACTTGCCTTCGTCGTCATGGGCCTGCTTTCGATGGCTGGGGAAAACCTTGGCCTTGGATTGGCAAGCTCGCTGCTGTCGCTCCTGGTTTCGTTCTATGTCGGCCTGGAAGGACAGGGGCTGCGCATCGCGGCCCTTCGCCGGCGCGGCTGGCATGAATGGGGCGTGGTTCAGGCCGGGCGGCTCGGCGATGCCGACATCCGCTATGCGCTGGAGGTCGAGGGGCACGCGGAGGAAATCACGCCGCCGCCGCGCATCGTCCCCGATGCCGCCCTGGCGCGCCCGGCGCAGCCGGGCATGGCGCTGGGCCTGACCCACATACCGGGACGGCACTGACATGCGGGTAGCAATCATCGACTACGGCTCGGGCAATCTGCGCTCGGCCACCAAGGCTTTCGAGCGTGCCGCGCGCGAAGCCGGCATATCGGCCGAAATCGACCTGACGGCCGATGCCGACCGGGTGCGCAGCGCCGACCGCATCGTCCTGCCTGGCGTCGGCGCCTATGCCGACTGCGCGGCCGGCCTGCGTGCCGTCGACGGCATGTGGGAGGCGGTCGAGGACGTCGCGATCGCCAAGGGCCGGCCCTTCCTCGGCATCTGCGTCGGCATGCAGCTGATGTCTGGGCGCGGCCTGGAAAAGACCGTCACCCATGGCTTCGGCTGGATATCGGGCGACGTCAAGGAGATCACGCCCACTGATCCCGCGCTGAAGATCCCGCAGATCGGCTGGAACACGATCGAGCTCAGGCGCCAGCACCCGCTGTTTGCCGGCATCCCGACCGGGCCAGACGGGCTGCACGCCTATTTTGTCCATTCCTACCATCTCGACGCGAAAAAGCCGGACGAGGTTGTGGCCGTCGCCGACTATGGTGGTCCGGTGACGGCGACCGTCGCCCGCGACAATCTCGTTGGCACGCAGTTCCATCCCGAAAAGAGCCAGGCGCTCGGCCTGGCGCTGATCACCAATTTCCTGCGCTGGAGGCCCTAGAGCATGAGCAAGAAGGCGCCTGAATCGTGATCCTGTTTCCTGCCATCGACCTCATGGACGGCCAATGCGTGCGCCTGAAGCACGGCGATATGGCGACCGCGACCATCTACAACGATGATCCCGCCGCGCAGGCAAAAGCCTTCGAGGATCAGGGTTTCGAATGGCTGCACGTCGTCGACCTCAACGGCGCCTTCCAGGGCCAGAGCGTCAACAGCGCGGCGGTCGGCGCCATCCTCAAGGCGACGAAGAACCCGGTGCAGCTCGGCGGCGGCATCCGCACGCTGGCCCAGATCGAGGACTGGCTCGACCGGGGGCTGGCCCGCGTCATCCTCGGCACGGTGGCGGTGCGCGATCCCGACCTGGTCAGGCAGGCCTGCAAGGCTTTCCCGGGCAAGGTCGCCGTCGGCATCGACGCCAAGGGCGGCAAGGTGGCCGTCGAGGGCTGGGCCGAGGCGTCGAGCCTCGGCGTCGTCGAACTGGCGAGGAAATTCGAGGGCGCCGGCGTGGCCGCCATCATCTACACCGACATCGAACGCGACGGCGTGCTGACCGGCATCAACTGGGACGCCACCATCGGCCTCGCCGAGGCGGTGTCGATCCCGGTCATCGCTTCGGGCGGCCTCGCCTCGATCGCCGACATCGTGCGCATGACCATGCCCGACGCACAGAAGCTCGAAGGCGCCATTTCGGGCCGCGCGCTCTATGACGGCCGCATCGATCCGGCCGAGGCGCTGGCGATCCTGCAGGGTCGGCCGGGGGCAAAATCGTGAAAATCACCATCATCCTGGCCTCCTATGACAGCGGCCACTATCACGGCGGCATGGGCCAGGGCCCGGACGCGCTGATCGCAGGCGGCCTGGTCGACGCCCTGACCATTGCCGGCCACGAGGTCGCGGTCGCGGATATCGGCAGGGTCGGTGACGACCAGGAACGCGAGATCGCCACAGGTTTCGCCGTCTGCAACGCCGTCTCTGGCGAGGTCCGCATTGCCATCGACAGGGGACGGTTCCCCATCGTGCTCGCTGGAAACTGCCTGACATCGGCCGGTGCGGTCGCCGGCGAGGGCGCCGATGCGATCATCTGGGCCGACCAGCATGGCGACCTCAACACGCCCGAGACCTCCGTCTACGGCTTTCTCGACGGCATGGCGCTGGCGACCGTGCTTGGCCTGTGCTGGCGCCCGATGGCATCAGCCATTCCCGGCTTCAAGCCGATCGATCCCTCGCGTTGCGTGCTCCTCAATGCCCGCGATCTCGATCCGGCCGAGGAAGGGCTCCTCAAGACTTTGCCGGTGATCCGCACCGAATGTCCCGGCGTGGGGCCGGCAACCGCGAAGCTGAAGGCCGCGGGCGCCAAAAGCGTGCACATGCATCTCGATCTCGACGTGCACGACCCCAAGGAGCTGCAGGCCAACCGCTACATCACGTCAGGCGGGCCAAGCCCTGAACAATTGCGCGACGCGGCTTGCGCCATGGCGCTTGCGGTGCCGGTCGTCGGCATCACTATTTCCGCCTACGATCCGGCCTTCGACGCGCAGGGCGACGTCCCGCCGCTGGTCGGCGAGCTGCTCAACGATCTCATTGCCACGATAGAGGGCCGCTGATGCTGAAAGCCCGTGTCATCCCATGCCTCGACGTCAAGGACGGCCGTGTCGTCAAGGGCGTCAATTTCGTCGACCTGATCGACGCCGGCGACCCGGTCGAGGTGGCCAAGGCCTATGACGCCGCCGGTGCCGACGAGCTCTGCTTTCTCGACATCACCGCCTCGTCCGACAACCGTGAAACCATCTTCGATGTCATCGCCCGCACCGCCGAGCAGTGCTTCATGCCGCTGACCGTCGGCGGCGGCGTGCGCCAGGTCGCCGACATCAGGAAGCTGCTTCTGGCCGGCGCCGACAAGGTGTCGATCAATACGGCGGCGGTGAAGAACCCGGATTTCGTCGCCGAAGCCGCCGACAAGTTCGGCAACCAGTGCATCGTCGTCGCCATCGACGCCAAGAAAGTGTCCGGTATCGGCGAGGCCGACCGTTGGGAGATCTTCACCCATGGCGGGCGCGAGAAGACCGGCATCGACGCGGTCGAATTCGCGCGTCAAATGGTCGATCGCGGCGCCGGCGAGATCCTGCTGACCTCGATGGACCGCGACGGCACCAAGGCCGGCTACGACATCGCGCTGACACGTGCGATCGCTGATGCGGTGCGCGCGCCGGTCATCGCTTCGGGCGGCGTCGGCACGCTGGATCACCTCGTCGAAGGCATTCGCGACGGCCATGCCGGCGCGGTGCTGGCGGCCTCGATCTTCCATTTCGGCACCTACACGATCGCCCAGGCCAAAGCGCATATGGCCGCCGCCGGGCTGCCGATGCGGCTGGACTCCTCGGGCGATCGGCCCTAGAGGCTGTTCCGGCTAAGAAAAGGGCCCCAGGCGCCATGGCTGAATTTTCGTTCTCCGATCTGGAGACAATCATCAGGGACCGCGCCCATTCCGGCGACCCGGATTCCTGGACGGCGAAACTGTTCGCGCGCGGCATCGACAAGGCGGCCCAGAAACTCGGCGAGGAGGCGGTCGAGACGGTGATTGCCGCCGTCAAGGGCGACAGACAGGGCCTCGTTTCCGAAAGTGCCGATCTTATATATCATTGGTTCGTCGTTCTCGGCCTCTCGGATGTTCCGCTGAGCGACGTGCTCAAGGAGCTCGAAAGCCGCACCGGGCGTTCGGGCATCGCCGAGAAGGCGTCACGGCCCAAGGGCTGACCGCGGGGGAGGGCAGGTATCTCGATGGATCAGCTCGCGCCAACCGAGAAATATTCCCCCTTTCGTTTCTTCTCGGCCGAGCAATGGTCGCAATTCCGCGCCGACACCCCGCTGACGCTGAGCGAGGACGAGTTCCGCCGCCTGCGTTCGCTCAACGATCCGGTCGACCTCGAGGAGGTCAAGCGCATCTATCTGTCGCTGTCGCGGCTTCTGTCCGCCCATGTCGAGGCGAGCCAGCTCTTGTTCCGGCAGCGCCAGGCCTTCTTCAACGCCGTCGACATCGTCAAGACGCCGTTCATCATCGGCATCGCCGGCTCCGTCGCCGTCGGCAAATCGACCACCGCGCGCGTGCTGAAGGAGCTTCTGGCGCGCTGGCCGTCGAGCCCCAAGGTCGATCTCATCACCACCGACGGTTTCCTGCTGCCCAATGAGGTGCTGCGCCGCGAGAACCTGATGGAACGCAAGGGCTTTCCCGACAGTTACGATGTCGGCGCGCTGCTGCGTTTCCTCTCGGGCATCAAGTCGGCGCTGCCGGATGTCCGCGCGCCGGTCTATTCCCACCTCACCTATGACGTCATTCCCGGCGAGTTCGTCACCATCGACCGGCCCGACATCCTGATCTTCGAAGGCATCAATGTCCTGCAGCCGGGCAAGTTGCCGCAGGACGGCAAGATCGTGCCCTTCCTGTCCGATTTTTTCGACTTCGCCATCTATATCGATGCCGACGAGAAGCTGATCCACGAATGGTACATCTCGCGCTTCATGCGGCTGCGCGAGACCGCTTTCCGCAATCCGGACTCCTTCTTCCACCGCTACTCGCAGCTTTCGGAGGAAGCGGCGCGCGCTATCGCCGAAGGCCTGTGGTCCAACATCAATCTGAAGAATTTGCGCGAGAACATCCTGCCGACCCGCGCCCGCGCCGACCTCATCCTGCGCAAGGGCGCCGACCATCTGGTCGAGGAAGTGGCGCTGCGCAAACTTTAAAGCAATTCCAGGAAATGTGGCGGGCCAGTCACCGGCCCGCCACACGGCATTCATGGCATCCGCATCGCGGCTCAGCCATTGGCGAACGGCACGGCGACATAGATCTGGCTGCCCTCGCGTTCGACCAAAAGCAGCACCGACTTGCGGCCCGATTTGCTCGCCTGCGTGATCGCCTGCGTGACCTGCCTGGCGCTCTTCACCGGGGCCTGGTTGACGGCGACGATGATATCGCCGGGTTGGACACCGGCGGCGGCCGCCGCGTTGTCGGGATTGACGCTGGCGACCACCGCGCCACGCTCGTTGTCGGCGAGGTTCAGCTGCTGTCGAATGTCGGGCGTGATGTCCAGCAGGCCGAGCCCGATCGCCGGCACGCGCGCGCCCTGCTCGGCGCCTGGCGCGCCGGAATCGCCGACCGATGCCGTCTTCACATCTTCGCTGTTTTGCCCGACGTTGACGGAGATCTGCATGGCCTTGCCCTTGCGCCAGACCTCGAGCGGTTCCTTGGCGCCCGGCGAGACGTCCGCGACGGCCCGTGACAGGTCCTTGGGGTCTTTCACGTCCTGGCCGGCGAAGCCGGTGATGACGTCGCCGGTGGCGATGCCGGCCTTGGCCGCCGGCGAGCCGTCATTGACCTGCGAGACCAGTGCGCCGCCAGCATGATCGAGCCCGATGGCGGCAGCTACGTCCGGCGTCACCGGCTGGATCTCGACGCCGAGATAGCCGTATTCGATGTTGCCGCCCTTCATCAGCTTGGCGACCACCTTCTGGGCCTGGTCGGACGGAATGGCGAAGCCGACGCCGACGCTGCCGCCATTGGGCGAATAGATCGCCGTGTTGATGCCGATGACATTGCCGTTGACATCGACCAGCGGACCACCGGAATTGCCATGGTTGATCGGCGCGTCGATCTGGATGAAATCGTCGAACGGCCCGCTATGCAGGTCGCGGCCGCGTGCCGAAACGATGCCGGCGGTGACCGTGGTGCCGATGCCGAACGGGTTGCCGATCGCCAGCACCTGGTCGCCGGTCATCAGCTTGTCGGAATCGCCCCATTTGA
Source organism: Mesorhizobium sp. B2-4-19 (assembly GCF_006441315.1). Lineage (NCBI taxonomy): Bacteria > Pseudomonadati > Pseudomonadota > Alphaproteobacteria > Hyphomicrobiales > Phyllobacteriaceae > Mesorhizobium > Mesorhizobium sp. B2-4-19. Next base: position 69,061 of record NZ_VFUV01000022.1, read on the forward strand.
CCGTCGGCAAGGCCTTGTCGGATTTGATCTTGAGCACCGCCAGGTCGTTCTTGGCATCGCGGCCGACAAGCTTGGCTGGAAGCTCGGTACCGTCGTCGAGCGTCACCTTGATGGAAGAGGCGCCGTCGACGACGTGATTGTTGGTAACGATGGTGCCATCTGTGCCGACGATGAAGCCGGATCCGAGGGCTTCCTGGCGCGGTGCCTGCTGCGGCGGCGTCTTGGGCATTGGGGCGCCCTGATTGCCGAAGAACTGGTGGAAATAGTCGTCGAAAGGCGAACCGCCGTCGAAAGGCGAGGTTTCGCCCATGGTTTCAGCCTGTGCCTTCATGACCGTTGTGACCGTCACTACGGCCGGCTTGGTGGTGGCCACGACCGGCGCGAACGAGCCGTTCGGGGCCTTGATCCCCACGATTGGGGTCTGGGTCGTCGCAACGGCGTTGCTCAGGCCGGCGTTGCCGCCGCTTTGGGCAAACGAGACGACGACGGGGGAGATGATCAGCGCAGCGCCCAGCAGGGCGGCGACGCGATGTCTGCGAAGAATACCAAGAGGTGACATGGTCGTTCTGTCCGGGCGAGGGTTGTTCCGGCGCCGCGGGCAGCTCTTGGGAGAAGCGCTCGTCGGCGTGTCGACGGCCGGACTGCCCGTCTCGCCGTACATGGCGGCCGGCCGGATCGACACCGAGGTATCTAGGGTGCCGATCGGCCCGAATTAGGGTTTTTGGCCGACCTTACGAAGATTTAATTCAGGGAGCGCTTACGGATCGTCATGACGGCGCAGATAGTCGGTCGCAATCTCGCGCATACGCTTGCCGTCAAAGCTCGGTCCGTGGCCGCCATGGCCGATGCGGATCGGCAGGGCGAGCAGGCGCTGCATGGTGCTGGCATAGGCGGCCCGATCGGAATCCGGCAGCGAATCGATCAGCGTGTCGTCGTAGATGGCATCGCCGCTGAAGAAGAGCCCGTCGGCCTCGTCGAAAAGCGCGATCGAATCCGGCGAATGCCCGGGCAGGTGCAGCACGCGGAATTGCCGGTCGCCGAGATCGACCACGTCGCCCTCGTCAAGCACCCTCGTCAGCGGTGCCGAGGGGATCTTGTAGTCGGCGGCCTTCCAGCCCGGCGCCGGCAATTTCGACACGGCGCCTTCGAGATCATGGAACATGTAGGCATAGGTCGCCGCCTCATCCATGCTTTCGAATTGCGCGGCGCTCATCCTCGGTCCGGCCCGCCACGGAAATTCATGCAGCGAGCCGACATGGTCGAGATGGATGTGGGTGGCGACGACCAGCAGCGGCTTGCCCTGCGGCGTCTCGATCTGCGGCGCCAGCGGGCAGATGCCCATGCCGGTGTCGACCAGGAGGTCGGCGTCGCGGCCGCGCAGATGCCAGATGTTGGCGCGCACATAGTTATGCACGAACGGCTCGGTCAGCATCGTCGTCCTGTCGTCGACAATGCTCTTGCTGAACCACTCCATTAAACGAAAGGCTTCCCGACCTTGTACTTCTCCGGCACCAGCCGCTTGAGATAGGCCATGCCGGCCTCGGACAGTTGGTTGACGTCGGGCTTCATGAAATCGTCAGGCATGTGACGGGTCTTGCCGGCGACGTTCTTCAGCGGCACCTTCTTCAGAACGGTCTTTGCGCCGTCATATTGCAGCGCCACGGAGCCGCCGCCCTGTTCGGCGACGGACACGGCGAAGGCGCCGGCATCGAACGCCTCTTGCGCGTCGACCGCGCTGATGGCGCCGACATAGCCGCGCGGCATGTAGCCGAGCGCGTCGACGCGGGCCCGCTTGCCCGGCAGGCCTTCGGCCAAGGCGCGCTCGAGGGCTGCCGGCAGGTCGCTGCCCGACAATTTGACGTTGCCATGCGCGTCGCGCTCGAGCTTGTCCGGCGGTACCAGGCTTTCGACCAGCGCCTTGCCGTCGGCGGTGCTTACCCCTTCCGACACGGCGACGATGCAGCGCTTGTGGCGGTCGAGCGTGGCACGCACATCGTCGATGAAGCCCGCGGCCGAGAAGGGCCGCTCCGGCACGTAGACCAGATGCGGGCCGCTGTCGGGATCGAGCTGCCAGGCGGCCGCCGCTGCCGTGAGAAAACCGGCATGCCGGCCCATCACGATGCCGACATAGATGCCGGGCAAAGCGCGGAAATCGAGATCGACCGAGAGGAAGGCGCCGGCGACGAACTCGGCCGCCGAGATGAATCCCGGCGTATGGTCGTTCTCTTCCAGATCATTGTCGATGGTCTTCGGTGCATGGACGAAAGCGATCGAGCCGCCGGCGGCGTCGGTCAGGATCTGCTGTGTGCCCGACGTGTCGTTGCCGCCGATATAGATGAAGGCGTCGGCGCCGGCCTTCTTCAGGCCGTTGAGAATGACGTTGCAATAGGCGGCATCCGGCTTGTCGCGCGTCGAGCCGAGTGCCGCGCTTGGCGTTCCCGCTATCAGCCGCAGCCGATCCTCGGGGATGCCCGAAAGGTCGACATAATTGCCGTCGCGAATGCCGCGCACGCCATGGATGGATCCCAGGACCTTGGCGCCCGGATGCCGCTTGCGGATCTCCAGCGTGGCACCAACGACCGTCTGGTTGATGACGGCGGTCGGGCCGCCGCCTTGCGCGATAACAAAAGTTCCGGCCATTCCTGACGTCTCCCGAGCGATGTTTTCAAGGCACCTTGGCCTGTCTTGCCGCATCACGCAACGGGAGACTCGCGAGCATGATCCCGAAAAGTGGAAACGGGTTTTCGGGGAAAGTTCATGCTCGAACAGGAAGATAGAAGCGCCGGCGTAGGCCGCCCAAACAATCAGATGACGACGACCGGGTTTTTCTTCGAGACGCGGCTGTAGAGGTCGATGATGTCCTGGTTGATCAGCCGCACGCAGCCCGACGACATCGCCTGGCCGATGCTCCACCATTCGGGCGAGCCGTGGATGCGGTAGCCGGTGTCCTTGCCGTCCTGGTAGATGTAGAGCGCGCGCGCGCCGAGCGGGTTGGTGAGGCCGCCGGGCTGGCCGCCCTGCCACTTCACCAGTTCGGGCTTGCGCTGGATCATCTCCGGCGGCGGCGTCCAGGTCGGCCATTCACGGCCATACTGGATGTTGGCGCGGCCGGACCAGCGGAAGCCGTCCTTGCCGATGCCCACGCCGTAGCGGATGGCGTCGCCGCCCGGCTGGACGAGATAGAGCATGCGCTCCTTGAGATGGACGACGATGGTTCCCGGCGCCTCGCCCGTCGTGTCGACGACGATCTGACGGCGGAATTCCGGCTTGACCTTGAGATAAGGCACTTCAGGCAGGTTGAAACCATTGTCCGTCAAAGCGGCGTACATCAGGTCGGGGCTGGTGATGTTCCTGTCGACGCTGATTGCCGGCCGCATCGGCGGCACGGAACCGGTGACCGTATTGTCGAGTTCGAGCGCCGGCATGCCGCCGCCGGAAGTCGAGCAGCCGGCCGCACCCAGCAGCGCAAGCGCGCCTGCTCCGGACAGGATGGCGCGGCGGGAAAGTTGATGATCGGTTTCGATTGCGTCGCCGTTTCGTGGCGGCGTCAGACCTTGCGGCAACTCACGCATATACCCAAACCCTACGCTGTCGGCGGGAAGCACGGTCCGGCCGGATAGCGGGCATTTTCATCATTCATGGTTGATAAAGCGTGAATGCCTTGCGCTGCCTGCATTTGCGCCTGGCTGGCGGCATCGGGCCGTCCCGAATGGACTGGCAACCGGGCGTTCCAGCACAAAAAGACCCAGGTCGGGTCATAATCCCGGCGCCAGCCTTTCCTACGCATCAGGCGATCAGCGAGGGGCCTGCATGTGCAAGACGTTAAAAATCGACATCACGCTTTTTTGCCGCTGCCATTGTCGCGGCCGCCTTGGTTCTCGGTGCCGATGTCAGCCTGGCCGATATCGTGAGCACGCTGGGCGGCGCGAACTGACGCCGACCTGTCTTTGGCGCAATTGATACCGCGGCAATGGCAGGGAAAGTGCGTGGCGGTCTTCCGCCCGGATTTTCGTAAAAACAGAAATCAGGCCTCTTTACATTGCCCCTAGGCTGAGGATTTATCCTTCTCCTTAACCCAAGGGAGACAGACATGTCCTTCGAGAACTGGGCCGCTTTCGCCGCCGCGTCGACCATCCTGCTCATCATTCCGGGTCCGACCATCCTGCTGGTCGTGTCCTATGCGCTGGGCCAGGGCTGGCGCACCGCTTTGCCGATGGCGGTTGGCGTGGCGCTCGGCGATTTCACCGCCATGACCTTGTCGATGCTCGGCATCGGCGCGCTGCTCGCCGCTTCGGCGACCGTCTTCACCATACTGAAGCTGATCGGCGCCGGCTATCTGATCTATCTCGGCGTGAAACTGTTCCGCGCCGGCGGCGCGCTGAAGGCCGAGCCGCGCACCGACGCGGTGTCTTCGGCCAAGATGATGGCGCATGCCTGGCTGGTCACCGCGCTCAACCCGAAAAGCATCACCTTCTTCGTCGCCTTCCTGCCGCAGTTCGTTGACCGGCACGCCGATTTCTGGACGCAGATGCTGATCTTCGAGACGACATTCCTGGCGCTCGCCTTCGCCAATGCCTTCGGCTATGCGCTGATCGCGGCCCGCGCCCGAAACGTCGTGCGCAATCCCAAGGCGATCCGCATCTTCAACCGCACCGGCGGCACGCTGCTGGTCGGCGCCGGCATCGCCACGGTGGCGATGCGTTCGGGTAATTGATGTCCCGACGGAGACGCCATGAGGCCCCGAGGGCCTCACCATTTGACGTTGATACCGACATTGCCCTCGAGGATGCGGCGCTTGTCGCCGCCCAGATTGGTCGTGTAGTCGCCGGTGGCAAAGAGGCTGACCTTGTCGGTTACCTCAGCGACCACGCCGCCGCCGAACTCGAAGGAGGTCGACCGGCCCTCGGTCGAGATGTCGGTGGTGTCGAAATTGACATGGCTGATGCCGCCGAAATCGTGCCAGATGTTGGCTTTGAGGTAGGGCTGCAGCGCCACGCCGTTGATGGTGGTCTCGCCCTGCAGCCGTGCACCGAGCCGGCCGCTGACGCTGTCGTCGGTGTCGAAGGAAACCGACGAGAAACGGTCGTTGGTGTCGTCGAGCGACAGATGCTGCCAGACCAGTTGCGCCTGCGGTTCAAGCGTCCAGCCCTGCGCCAGCGCGATTGGGTAGCCGCCTTCCAGCGAAGCGGTGACGCCTGTTCCGCCGACATTGATGCCGATGTCGCGCGACGACGTCGCGTCGCCGCCGAAGAAGGTGGCCATGAGGACGCCGTCAAGGTACCAGCCGCTTTGGCCGATCCGGGTCCAGTAACCGCCGACGCTGGTGCCGGTGACGTCGAGGCTGCCGACGGACAGATCGTTCCATCCCAGCGCCTGGCCGCGCAAATCGCCCTTCATGCTGGCATAGGCGACGAACAGGCCGGCGCGATCGATTCCGCCCGAGGCGGTGTCGCGGCCGAACACGTCGAAGCCCGCCTGGAGCCCGTACAGCGTGCCGTCGAAGGAGGGCGACACCGTTCCCGACCAGCCCATCTTGGCGTCCTGGCCATAGATGCGGCCCCAGACCGGCGATAGCTCGGGGTTCGACAGCAGGCCTTGCTCACCCCGCCGTTCGTGGAAGGTGCCGAGCGTCGTCATCGCCAGATGTTCGGCCACCGGCGGCAAGGCCGAATAGACCGGCACCTCGATGCGGTAGAGCGGGATCACGGCTGCCTGCACCGCCCTCGCTCCGGGTGTCGGCGGCGCCGGCTGGACAGGCGGCGGGCCAGGCAGTGTCGGCACTGGAAGTGCGGGCGCTTCGGTCGGCACCGGCGGCGGCGGCGGCGGATCCGCCGGAGGCGCCGGTGGTGGTGGCGGCGGTGGTTCGGGTTGCCGGTCGCTGGCCTGGACAGGCGGTGTCGGGTCGACCGGCGGATTGTTGATATCGCCCTCGCTCGGCGGCGGCGTCGGCGGCAGTTCGGAGGGCGGCGGCGGTGGCGGCTCGGCCGCCGGCGGCACCGGTTCCACCGGCGGAGGGGGCTCGACCGTCGGTGGCGCCGCGGCCGGCGTCGTCGGTTGATGAACTGCAAAGGCTGCTGGCATGGACCTTATGCGGTGCATGATTGGCACGTCCGTGGCTCATGATTTAAGATCGCCTTGGCCCGCAGGGTCTGGGGCTTGTCCCAGGTCGATCAGAGGATGTTGCATGGCAATCAGGGACGCATTCGGCCTGACATTTTCGGGCGCCACCGAAGCGGGGTTCACGCCCTACACCCAGGCCGTGCGTGAACTGCTGTGCTTCATCGGCGATCCCGTCGCCTCCGTCGACCGTGCCATATCGGAGGATCCCGGTTTCGTCATGGCGCATGTCTTCAAGGGCTATCTCTTCGGCCTCGCCACCGAGCGCGACGCTACGGCGGTGGCCAGGGCTTGCCACGAGGCGGCGCTGCCGCTTGCCGCGACGATGCGCGAAGAGGCGCATGTCTTGGCCCTTGGCCACCTCGCCAACGGGCGCTGGCATGACGCCGCCAGGATCCTCGAGGATATCGCCATCGAGACCCCCCTCGACGCGCTGGCGCTGCAGGTCGGGCACCAGATCGACTTCTTCACCGGCAATGCCCGCATGCTGCGTGACCGCATCGCCCGCGCCTTGCCGTCATGGCAGGGCGGCATGCCGGGCTACCACGCTATTCTCGGAATGCAGGCCTTCGGGCTGGAGGAAATGGGCGACTATGCCAGGGCCGAAAAGCTCGGTCGCGCGGCGGTCGAGATCGAGCCGCGCGACGGCTGGGCGCAGCATGCGGTCGCGCATGTGATGGAAATGCAAAGCCGGCAAAGGGACGGGATCGCCTGGATGCGCGCCAATCCCGAAGCCTGGACAAAGGAGAGCTTCCTGCAGGTGCACAATTGGTGGCACCTGGCGCTGTTCCATTACGATCTCGGCGAGATCGACCAGGTGCTGGCGCTCTATGACGGACCGATCTATGGCACGCCATCGGCGATGGCGCTGAATATGGTCGATGCGTCGGCAATCCTGTGGCGGCTGCATCTCGGCGGCATCGATGTCGGTGACCGCTGGACGGCGCTCGCCGCCAATTGGCCCAAGGCCGGTGCCGGCGATTATGCCTTCAACGATGCGCATGCGATGATGGCCTTCGTTGGCGCCGGGCTCGACGCCCCGGCGCGGACCTTGCTCGATGCCCAGCGCGAGGCCATGCGCGGCAATGGCGACAACGCCGCTTTCACGCGCGATGTTGGCCATCCGCTGACGCTGGCGATCAAGGCGTTCGGCGAGGGCAACTACAGCGAGGCCGTGCACCTGATCCGGCCGATCCGGGCGATCGCCAACCGCTTCGGCGGCAGCCACGCACAGCGCGACGTCATCGACCTGACGCTGATCGAAGCGGCCTTGCGGGCCGGTGACCGCGCGCTCGCCGGGGCGCTCACGGCCGAGCGTTCGATGGCGCGGCCGGATAGCCCACTCTCCGTGCTGCTGGCGCGACGCGCGGCCGATTTGTCAGAGAATTGACCGCAAGCCGAACTTGCCTTAAAAACTGGCTCAGCCAGATTTTTTCGAGATCCGAAAAAAATAATTGGCATGGGAGGATGACATGTATCTCGGCCTCGACCTGGGCACGTCGGGCGTCAAGGCGCTGCTGATCGATGCCGGACAGACCGTCGTCGGCTCGGGCCATGGCTCGCTTGACGTTTCGCGGCCGCGTCCCGGCTGGTCCGAACAGGATCCGTCCCACTGGGTACGCGCCTGCGAAGACGCGATCGCCGAACTCAGAGCCTCGCATCCCAGGCAATTCGCGGCGGTGAAAGGCATCGGCCTGTCCGGCCAGATGCACGGGGCGACCTTGCTCGATTCAGCTGACAAAGTGCTGCGCCCCTGCATCCTGTGGAACGACACGCGCAGCCATGTCGAGGCGGCGGCGCTCGACGCCGATCCGCGCTTCCGCAAGCTCACCGGCAACATCGTTTTCCCCGGCTTCACCGCGCCCAAGCTCGCCTGGATGAAGAACAACGAACCCGCCATCTTCGCCAAAGTAGCGAAGGTGCTGCTGCCGAAGGATTTCCTGCGGCTTTGGCTGACCGGCGAGCACATTTCCGAAATGTCCGACTCCGCCGGCACGTCCTGGCTTGATGTCGGGGAGCGCCGCTGGTCGCCCGAATTGCTGGCGGCAACGTCGCTCGACGACAAGCAGATGCCGTCGCTGGTCGAGGGCACCGAGAAGGCCGGCGGTTTGCGCGCTGAATTGGCGTCGAAATGGGGCGTCGAGGCCGGCATCCCGATTGCCGGTGGCGCCGGCGACAATGCAGCCTCGGCCTGCGGCATGGGCACGGTCGGCGCTGGCCATGCCTTTGTCTCTCTCGGTACGTCGGGCGTGCTGTTTGCCGCCAACGCGTCCTATCTGCCCAACCCGGCAAGTGCTGTCCACACCTTCTGCCATGCGCTGCCCGACACCTGGCACCAGATGGGCGTGATCCTATCGGCGACCGATTCGCTCAACTGGCTGTCGGAGATCACTGGAAAGGGTGCGGGCGAACTGACCGCCGAACTCGGCGACGCACTGAAGGCGCCGACCGGTGTATCCTTCCTGCCCTACCTCTCTGGCGAGCGCACGCCGCACAATGATTCCGCCATCCGCGGTTCCTTCACCGGGCTGGCGCATGAATCGAGCCGCGCAGTGCTGACGCAGGCGGTGCTCGAGGGCGTCGCCTTCGCCTTCCGTGATAGTCTCGAAGCCCTGGAGACAGCCGGCACCACATTGACGCGAGTGACGGCGATCGGCGGCGGCTCACGCTCGCGCTACTGGCTGAAATCGATCGCCACCGCGCTGCAGGTGCCGGTGGACATTCCCGCCGACGGCGATTTCGGCGCCGCCTTCGGTGCTGCCAGGCTCGGTCTGATCGCGGCGACGGGTGCCGATCCGCTGGTCGTCTGCTCCGCCCCAAGGACGGATGCCACGATCGAACCGGATGCCAAGCTCGGCGGCGCCTATGCGGACGCCTACCACCGCTACCGGGCGCTCTATCCGGCAATCAGGGCCGTAACCGCGTGAGTCGGCGCCAGGCACCCCCCTCTGTCCTGCCGGACATCTCCCCCTCAAGGGGGGAGATCAGCAGTTCCTTTGAAGGAAGCTATCTGTCAGCCTCGGCGACTGGCGGAGACGATGGTGACAGCCAATCTCCCCCCTTGAGGGGGAGATGCCCGGCAGGGCAGAGGGGGGTGCCTGGCACCTCCCTTACTCAGCTAGGCTCACTGCGCCGGCACTTTGTCCAGAAAACCGGTGATGCTCTTCAGGCGGCCGTTCTCGATGACGCCGATGTCGGTGCCTTCGATCACCGAAGGAACGCCTTCAGGCCCGAGGTTCCAGGAAAAGCGGATCTTGTCGGCGAAGCCGTCCGGCGTGCCCTTCAGCGAGAAGCGGAAGCCGGCAAAGCGTTGCTGCACGCCGTCGATGAGCGCCGCGACACCGTCATGGCCGTCGCCCTGCATGACCGGATCGCGATAGCTGACGTCTTCGGTGAAGGTGGCCTTCAGCAATTCGGCGCGACGGCCGGCATCGCTTTCGTTCCAGGCGGTGATGTAGCCTTCGGCGATCTTGTTGAGGTCGGTCATGGTCTGTCTCCTTTGTTTAATGGCTTTGACATCAGCCTTTTCGACCAGCCTGGGACCGAAACCAATTACGCCTGAGGTAATCAGGGCGAACTATTCGAGAGAGGACAGAAATCATGAGCAGCGGATTTTTCGGCGACATCCAGAAGATCAAATATGAGGGGCCGGATTCGACCAATCCGCTGGCCTACCGCTTCTACAATCCTGACGAGGTGGTGGCCGGCAAGCGGCTGGAAGACCATCTGCGCTTCGCCGTCGCCTACTGGCACTCCTTTGCCTGGCCGGGTGGCGACCCGTTCGGCGGCCAGACCTTCGACCGCCCCTGGTTGCCCAAGGCCGGCGGCATCGACACGATGGAACTGGCGAAGCTCAAGGCCGATGTCGCCTTCGAGATGTTCTCGCTGCTCGGCGCACCCTATTTCTGCTTCCACGACGCCGATGTCCGCCCCGAGGGCAAGGACTTTTCAGAAAGTGCCGCCCGCCTCGACGAGATCGCGGACTATTTCGCCGGCAAGATGAAGCAGACCGGGGTCAAGCTGCTCTGGGGCACGGCGAACCTGTTTTCGCATCGCCGCTTCATGTCGGGCGCCGCCACCAATCCCGATCCGGATGTCTTTGCCTATGCGGCGGCAACGGTGAAAAGCTGCATCGACGTCACCAAGCGGCTGAAGGGTGAGAACTATGTGCTGTGGGGCGGACGCGAAGGCTATGAAACGCTGCTCAACACCGACCTTGCCCGCGAACAGGAACAGGCCGGCCGCTTCCTCAGCCTCGTCGTCGACTACAAGCACAAGATCGGCTTCAAGGGCACCATCCTGATCGAGCCGAAGCCGCAGGAGCCGACAAAGCATCAGTACGACTATGACGTCGCAACCGTTTACGGCTTCCTCAAGCGCTTCGGCCTGGAGAAGGAGGTCAAGCTCAACATCGAGCAGGGCCACGCCATCCTCGCCGGCCACTCCTTCGAGCACGAACTGGCGCTCGCCAATGCGCTCGGCGTCTTCGGTTCGATCGACATGAACCGCAACGACTATCAGTCGGGCTGGGACACCGACCAGTTCCCCAACAACGTGCCGGAAATGGCGCTGGCCTACTACCAGGTCCTGCAGGCCGGTGGCTTCAAGACCGGCGGCACCAATTTCGACGCCAAGCTGCGCCGTCAGTCGCTCGACCCGCAGGACCTGCTGATCGGCCATATCGGCGGCATGGATTCTTGTGCGCGCGGCCTCAAGGCCGCGGCCCGCATGGTCGAGGACAAGGCGCTGTCGGCGCCGCTGGCCGAGCGCTATGCCGGCTGGAACACGGCAGAAGGCAAGGCAATGCTGTCGGGCAAGCGCACGCTGGAGGACATCGCCGAGCGCGTGGTCAAGAAGAAGATCGAACCGCAGCCGCGCTCCGGCCGTCAGGAATTGCTGGAAAACATCGTCAACCGCTACGTCTGAGGTGTCTTGCGGTGCCCGATTCGGGCGCCGCAGAGCTGAAAATTGCATTCCGCGCGGGGTGGAACCACGTAAGCATGATAGAGCTCGGCGAGGCGTTGGACCACCTCGCCGGCGATCGGCGGTGGCCGTGGACGCGTGGGGACGAGCCTGTCGCCGGAACACCGCGCTGAGGGCTGCGCCGGCCTTGTAGCACTGCGCCGCAATGCCAAAAGGTTTTGCCCGCGCCGCCCCTCAATGACCTCGCTCTTGCCTTCAAACTGCCGTCACGTATCTCGTATAAAAGGGACCTGTGGCGGGTGAAAAGGAAGGAGGCGAACCGATATGCAGCATGAACGCGAAATCGACGCCCTGCTCTCATCCGGTGAGACCGGATCGATCATCGACCGGCTGATGGCGCTGCCGCGGCCGACCGACGACGTTAAAAACGAATGGGATCGCGCCGTCAGCAACCGCTTTGAAATCCGGCTGGTGAGACAGATGCGCTCGCAGATCGATGCCGGCAGCGACAGGCAAAACGCCGCCTGATTCCCCTGAACTGACTTAGCCCCGGCGCAACCTCACGGGGGCCTCGCCAAACGCTCTTGAAAACGCTCTGGAAAATGCCGCGGCGGACGAGAATCCCGTCCGCCCGGCAACATCCGCCATGGCCACGCGCGTGTCGACCACCAGTCGGCGCGCGGCCCCCAGCCGCAGCCTCAGATAATAGGCGCCCGGCGTCTCGCCGATCGACTTGCGAAAGATGCTCTCCAGGGTCCGCGCCGTCACGCCGGCGCGCTTGGCGATGGCTTCTATGGTCAGCGGCCGGTCGACATGCGCTTCCATCAGCCGGATGGCCTGCGCCAGGCGCGGATCGTAGCCATCGAGCCGGCCGAGCGAGACCAGCGGCTGCGCATCGGTCGCCACGCGCGCCTGATCGTAGATGAACGCGCTTGCCACATCGAGCGCCACGGCCATGCCGAGCCGGGTGCGGATCAGGTGCAGCATCAGGTCCAGGGTCGGCGACGCGCCGCCCGTGGTGAAGACGGGCCCATCGATGATGTATCGGTCGGGGCGCACGTCGACGCCCGGAAAGGCGGACGAAAAATCCTCCATGTCCTCCCAATGGGTGGTGGCGCTGCGCCCTTCCAGCAGGCCGGCGCGCGCCACCAGCCATGTGCCCGCCTCGACGCCGCCGCAGGCGCGGGCCGACCGCGCCGCGCGGCGCAACCCGGCGAGCAAGGCCGACGTCGCATAGTTCTGCGTACCGAAGCCCGCGACCACGACCAGGACATCGGTCGGTTCCGTCGCATCGAATCGGCCGCTGACCGCCACGGGCAGGCCGCATGTCGTGACCGGCGCCTCCCCGGTTACCGAAACCAGCTTGAAGTCGAACAGGATTTCGCCGGCGATGCGGTTGGCGGCCCGCAGCGGATCGACGGCGCACGCCACGCACATGATGGATGCCCCGGAAAACACGAGCAACGTCACCTTGAGCGGCGCCTGCTCGGCGCGAAAGATTGTCGCTTTTTCGTTTTTTGTCATGCAGCCTTCGTAAAGCGCAAAGCAGCCGCCTGCAAGTCGCGCAATGTTATGCGGGTCCCTGTGCATGTCGTTGTCCCAAAACCGGTTCCCACTTTTGGGCGACATGCATGGCTGTTCGAATTGGGAGGAGAATTCCATGCCGCTTGCGATGAACCGTGAGGTCTTCATTACCTGTGCCGTGACCGGATCCGGCGGCTCGCAGGATCGCTCTCCGCATGTGCCGCGTTCGCCCAAGCAGATCGCCGATTCGGCCATCGACGCGGCCAAGGCCGGCGCGGCCATCGTCCACTGCCATGTCCGCGACCCCGAGACCGGCAAGCCGCGACGCGATGTGCATCTCTACCGCGAAGTGACCGAGCGTATCCGCGATGCCAACGTCGACGTCGTGCTGAACCTCACCGCCGGCATGGGTGGCGACATGGTGTTCGGCTCGCCGGAAGCGCCGCTGCCGCTCAACGAAAAAGGCACCGACATGGGCGGCGCCACCAACCGCATGGAGCATGTGCGCCACTGCCTGCCGGAAATCTGCACGCTTGACTGCGGCACCATGAACTTCGCCGAAGCCGACTATGTCATGACCAACACGCCCGGCATGCTGCGCGCCATGGGCGGCATGATGACGGCGCTCGGCGTCAAGCCCGAGATCGAGGCTTTCGACACCGGCCATCTCTGGTTCGCCAAGCAGCTGGTCGAGGAAAAAGTGCTCAACCCCGACGCGCTGGTGCAGCTCTGCATGGGCGTGCCGTGGGGCGCGCCGGACGATCTCAACACCTTCATGGCCATGGTCAACAACGTGCCGTCGACCTGGAACTGGTCGGCCTTTTCCATCGGCCGCAACCAGATGGCCTATGCCGCGGCGGCCGTGATCGCCGGCGGCAACGTCCGCGTCGGTCTGGAGGACAATCTCTGGCTCGACAAGGGCGTGCTGGCCACCAATGCGCAGCTCGTCGAGCGCGCTGCCAGCATCGTCGCCAATCTCGGCGCCAGGATCCTCGGCCCGGAGGAAGTGCGCAAGAAGCTCAACCTGACCAAGCGCGCGCCGATCGCAGCCGCGGCATAGGCGGGGGCTGGCGATGGCTACTACCGTCAAATTCACCGCGATGAAGGATGGCGACAGGCAAGACTACGAGTTCCTGACCGCCCATGAGACCGACTATGCCGCCAAGACCGGCGAGCGGCTGCTCGACGCGCTGGTCCAGCTCGACGAGGGTCTGTCCGGCTACAAGATCACCCGGCTCGGCCATTCGTTGCAGGCGGCGACGCGCGCCTGGCGCGACGGCGCCGACACCGACTGGATCGCCTGTGCGCTGCTGCATGACATTGGCGACATCTACGCGCCCTACAATCACGACGAATACGCCGCTTCGATCCTGAAGCCCTTCGTGCGCGAGCAATGTACCTGGGTCGTCGAGAAACACGGCGACTTCCAGCGGCTCTATTACGCCCATCATCTCGGCGGCAACCGCCATGCGCGCGACCGCTTTGCCGGCCACGCCTATTTCGACGATTGCGACCAGTTCTGCGAGCGCTGGGACCAGTCGAGCTTCGATCCCGATTACGAGACGCTGCCGATCGAGTTCTTCCGGACCTTCGTGCTCGAGGTCTTCGCCCGCAAGGCCTACGACGCATCCGTGATCCGCGCCGGCGAGCGCGTGCTTCTCATTGATCCCGAAACAGCCAGGACAAGAACCGGAGCTTGCGCATGAGCATCATCAACAAGGCGGCCGCCATTGGCGGCGGTGTCATCGGCGCCGGCTGGGTGGCGCGGCTGCTGCTCAACGGCATCGACGTGTCGATCTTCGATCCCGATCCGGAAGCTTCGCGCAAGGTCTCGGAAGTGATGAAGGGCGCGCGCCGCGCCTACAAGCAGATGGTGCCCGGCGGCTTGCCGAAAGAGGGCAAGCTCAGCTTCGCCAAGACCATCGCCGAGGCGGTCGCGGACGCCGATTTCATCCAGGAAAGCGTGCCGGAGCGGCTCGACCTCAAGCACAAGGTGCTGGCCGAGATCGACGCCCATGCGCCGGCCAACGCCATTGTTGGCTCCTCGACCTCCGGCATCAAGCCGACCGACATGCAGGTGGCGATGAAGAAGCACCCGGAGCGGCTGGTCGTCGGCCATCCGTTCAACCCGGTCTATCTCCTGCCGCTGGTCGAAATCGTCGGCGGCGAGCAGACCTTCCCCGAGGCGATCGAAGTCGCCAAGGAGATCTATGCCTCGATCGGCATGAAGCCTGTCGTCATCCGCAAGGAGATCGAGGCCTTCGTCGGCGACCGCCTGCTTGAGGCGGCATGGCGCGAGGCGCTGTGGCTGATCAAGGACGGCATCTGCACCGTCGAGGAACTCGACGACATCATGCGCTACGGCTTCGGCCTGCGCTGGGCGCAGATGGGCATGTTCCAGGTCTATCGCGTCGCCGGCGGCGAGGCCGGCATGCGCCACTTCATGGCGCAGTTCGGGCCATGCCTGAAATGGCCGTGGACCAAGCTGATGGACGTGCCGGAATTCAACGACGAACTGGTCGACCTGATCGCCACCCAGTCGGACGACCAGGCGCATGGCCTGTCGATCCGCGAACTGGAAAAGATCCGCGACGACAATCTGGTCGCGATCATGGATGCGCTGTCGAAGCAGAACAAGGGCAAGGGCTGGGGCGCCGGCGCCTTGCACAAGGATTACACCAGGCAGTTGGCCAAGCTGGCGGCGAAGAAGCCGGCGGCTTCCAAGGCCGCCGAAAGGGCCAAGGCCTCCAGGCCGGTGAAGAAGGCGGAAAAGCCGAAGAAAAAGAAGAAGGGCTGAGACGATGGATTTCGGTCTTTCGGAAGAGCAGAAACTCATCGTCGAGACGACGCGCGCCTTCGTCGAGAATGAGCTTTACCCGCATGAGCGAGAGGTCGAGCGCACCGGTGTGCTGCGCCGCGAGCTGATCGAGGAACTCAAGGCCAAGGCGATCGAGGCCGGGCTCTATGCCGCCAACATGCCGGCGGATGTCGGCGGCGCAGGGCTCGATACGGTGACCTGGCTGCTCTACGAAAAGGAACTCGGCCGCGCCAATTACGCGCTGCACTGGACCTGCGTGGCGCGGCCTTCCAACATCCTCCTGGCCGGCACGCCCGAGCAGCGCGAAAAATATCTGTTTCCTTGCATCCGCGGCGAGAAATGGGACTGCCTGGCGATGACCGAGCCGGGCGCCGGCTCCGACCTGCGCGGCATGAAGGCGTCAGCCGTGCAGGACGGCGACGACTGGGTGCTCAACGGCACCAAGCATTTCATCAGCCACGCCGATCTCGCCGATTTCGCCATCGTCTTCATGGCGTCCGGCGAAGAGGATTCGCCGCGTGGCAAGCGCAAGAAGATCACCGCCTTCTTTGTCGACAAGGGCACCAAGGGTTTCACGGTGCGCGATGGCTACCGCAACGTCTCGCACCGCGGCTACACCAACGCCATCCTCGAATTCGACGATTGCCGGCTGCCGGCCAGCCAGGTTCTCGGCGAAGTGCACAAGGGCTTCGACGTCGCCAATTCCTGGCTTGGCGCCACCCGCCTGCAGGTCGGCGCCACCTGCCTCGGCCGCGCCGAGCGGGCGCTCGGCCATGCGGTGGAATATGCCGCGCAGCGCCAGCAATTCGGCCAGCAGATCGGCAAGTTCCAGGGCGTGTCGTTCAAGCTCGCCGACATGGCGACCGAGTTGAAGGCCGCCGACCTCATGGTCTTCGAAGCCGGCTGGAAGTACGATCAGGGCACCGTCACCGACCAGGACATGGCCATGGCCAAGCTGAAGGCCACCGAAATGCTGGCATACGTTGCCGACGAGGCCATCCAGATCCATGGCGGCATGGGGCTGATGGACGACCTGCCGCTGGAGCGCATCTGGCGCGACGCCCGCGTCGAACGCATCTGGGAGGGCACGTCGGAGATTCAGCGACATATTATTTCGCGGGCGCTGCTGCGTCCGTTCGGTGCTTAGAGCATGATCGCCCAAAGCCGAGATTCGGTTTTGTCGGGCAAACGAGATCGTTTGTCCTGGGATGCTCAAACGAAAAGATGACCATGCATAAACTCGAACGTCTCCTGCGCCCGAAATCGATCGCCGTCTTCGGTGGCGTGCAGGCCGCCGCTGTTGTCGCACAATCGATCAAGATGGGTTTTGCCGGCGAAATCTGGCCTGTGCACCCGACCAAGGACGAGGTTGCCGGACGCAAGGCCTATCGTTCGGTCGCCGATCTGCCCGACGCGCCGGATGCCGCCTTTATCGGCGTCAACCGGCATCTGACCATTGAGGTCGTCAAGGCGCTGGCCGAACGCGGCGCCGGCGGCGCCGTCTGCTTTGCCGCCGGCTTCCTCGAGACCGAAGCCTATGACGATGACGGCGAGCGGCTGCAGGCCGAATTGGTCGCGGCCGCCGGCGAGATGCCGATCATCGGGCCGAATTGCTACGGCCTGATCAACTATGCCGATGGCGCGCTTTTGTGGCCCGATCAGCATGGCGGCATCCGGCTGGAGGAGGGCGGCAAGGGCGTCGCCATCATCACCCAATCCTCCAACATCGCCATCAACATGACGATGCAGAAGCGCGGCCTGCCGATCGCCTTCCTGATGACCGCCGGCAACCAGGCGCAGACCGGCCTCTCCGAAATGGCGCTCGGCCTGATCGAGGATGAGCGGGTGACATCGCTCGGCCTGCACATCGAGGCCTTCGATTCGGTAGCGGGCTTCGAACGGTTGGCTGCGCGGGCACGCGAGCTGAAGAAGCCGATCATCGCCATGAAGGTCGGTCGCTCCGAACAGGCGCGGCAGGCCACCGTCTCGCACACCGCGTCATTGGCCGGCTCGGACGCGGCGTCAGGCGCTTTCCTGAGGCGGCTCGGCATTGCGCGCGTCGATTCCATTCCCGCCTTCATCGAGGCACTGAAGCTGCTGCACATCACTGGCCCGCTCCCGGGCTATCGCCTGTCGTCGATGAGCTGTTCTGGCGGCGAAGCCTCCGTCATGGCCGACAGCGCCGAGGGCCGCTGGGTCAATTTCCCGGTTCTGACGGAAAAACACCGTGCCCATGTCAAGTCGACGCTCGGGCCGCTGGTCGCGGTCGCCAACCCGCTCGACTACCACACCTTCATCTGGAACAACGAACCGGCGATGACGGCCACCTTCACCGCCATGGTGTCGGGCGGCTTCGACTTGAACATGCTGGTGCTCGACTTTCCGCGCCCGGACCGTTGCTCGGTCACCGACTGGTGGGCGACGTTGCGCGCCTTCGAATCGGCGCTGAAGACCAACAGGGCGCATGGCGCGATCGTCTCCTCGCTGCCGGAGAACCTGCCGGAGGAATACACCGCGGAGCTGATGGCGCGCGGCATGGTGCCGCTGTTCGGCATTTCCGAAGCCATGGATGCCGCAGGCGCAGCCGCCTTCATCGGCTGGGCATGGGCCGAACCCCAGGCGCAGCCGGTCGACACATCCGCTGCCGGCGCCGCCGGCGGCGCGCATGTCACGCCCGACGAGGCCGAGGCCAAGGCGCGGCTGATCAACGCCGGGCTTCCCGTGCCCAAGGGCGAGCGCGCCGGCAATGCGGTCGAGGCGGTGATTTCCTCGATGGCGCTCGGCTTTCCCGTCGCCCTGAAGGCGCTGGGCGTCACCCACAAATCCGAGGTCGGCGCCGTCAGGCTCAACCTCAAGGACGCCGAATCCGTCAGCACGGCGGCGCATGATCTGCTGCCGCTCGGCACCGGCCTCTATGTCGAGCGCATGGTGCGCGACGGCGTCGCCGAACTGATCGTCGGCTTCACCAGGGATCCGATGTTCGGCGCTGTCATGACGCTGGGCACTGGCGGCGTGCTGGTCGAACTGCTGCGCGACAGCGTCACCTTGATGCTGCCGGCGACCCGCGACGACATCGAGGCGGCTTTGCGCGGCCTGAAGCTGTTCCCGCTGCTCGAAGGCTATCGCGGCCGACCGAAGGCCGACGTCGCAGCCGCCATCGACGCCATCGCGGGCATTGCCGGCTTCGTGCAGAAGAATGCCGGCGAGATTGAGGAACTCGACATCAACCCCCTGATCGTCTGCGTCGAAGGCAAGGGTGCCTGGATCGCCGACGCGCTGCTGGTGCTGGGAGAGAACAAGAATGTCTGACGTCATTTCGACCCGCCGCGAAGGCTCGATCCTCGAGGTCACCCTCGACCGGCCCAAGGCCAACGCCATCGACCTGAAGACCTCGCGGCTGATGGGGCAAACTTTCAAGGCGTTCCGCGACGATCCGGAATTGCGCGTCGCCATCGTCAAGACATCCGGCGACAAGTTCTTCTGCGCCGGCTGGGACCTGAAGGCGGCCGCCGGCGGCGACGCGGTCGACGGCGACTATGGCGTTGGCGGCTTCGCCGGCCTGCAGGAATTGCGCGACTTGAACAAGCCGGTCATTGCTTGCGTCAACGGCATGGCGGTGGGTGGCGGCTTCGAACTCGCGCTGTCCTGCGATCTCATCTACGCCTCCGACCACTCCTCCTTCGCGCTGCCCGAAATCCGCGCCGGCACGTTGGCCGACGCGGCGACGATCAAGCTGCCGAAACGCATCCCCTACCATGTCGCCATGGATCTCCTGTTCACCGGCCGCTGGATGGATGTCGCCGAAGCGCATCGCTGGGGCCTGGTCAACGAAGTGCTGCCCAAGGAAAAGCTCGAGGACCGCGTCTGGGAGGTCGCCCGCCTGCTCGCCAGTGGCCCGCCGCTGGTGTTCGCCGCGATCAAGGAGACCGCGCGGGTGGCCGAGGCGCTGACCTTCCAGGACGCCATGAACAAGGTGACGCGCCGGCAGTTGGCGACGGTCGACGCGCTCTACGGCTCCGAGGACAATATGGAAGGGTTCCGCGCCTTCGCCGAAAAGCGCGATCCGGTGTGGAAAGGGAAGTGATTTTACCCTCCCCTTGATGGGGAGGGTCGGACCGAAGGTCCGGGATGGGGTGAAGCGCCGCCACCCCCGCCCGCCGCTCCGCGGCGACCTCCCCATCAAGGAGGAGGTAAAGGAGTTCCATGGCCGACTACAAGACCCTCATCGACGCCGAGACCTGGGCCTTCATCGAGCGGACCAATTCCTATTATCCGCCCGATACGATCGACTACACGATCGCGCAGCAGCGCGAGATCTATGACCGTATGTGCCGGGAATTCTTTGCCGGCTATCCCCAGGGCGTGACGGCTGAAACCTCGGCCATTGCAACGCCCACGCACGATATACCGATCCGCATCTACCGAAGCGCCCCGCAACCGGCGGCGACAGTGCTCTACATCCATGGCGGCGGCTTCATTCTTGGCGGGCTGGACAGCCATGACGACGTCTGCGCCGAGCTCTGCGCCCGCACCGGCTACGAAACTGTCTCCGTCGATTACCGGCTGGCACCGGAGCATCTGCATCCGGCCGCCTTTGACGACGCGATGAGCGCCTTGGCATGGGCCGCCTCCACCGGCGACCGACCCATCCTGCTTTGCGGCGACAGCGCCGGCGGCAATCTCTGCGCTGCCGTCAGCCACGCCACGCGCGGCCATGTGAAACGGCCGGCGGGCCAGGTGCTGATCTATCCCGGCCTTGGCGGCGACCGCTCGAAGGGCTCCTATGTCATACACGCCGAAGCGCCGATGCTGACCATGCGCGATCTCGAATTCTACAAGCACATCCGCACCGGCGGGCAGGACCGCAGCGGCGATGCGACGCTGGCGCCGCTTGCCGATACCGACTTCGCCAAACTGCCGACGACCGTGCTGATCACCGCGCAGTGTGACCCGCTGTCTTCGGACGGCGAGGCCTATCGTGACCGCATCATCGCGGCGGGCGGGAGAGCCACCTGGTTCGAGGAACCGGGTCTGGTGCACGGCTATCTCAGGGCTCGCCACACGGTCGGTCGCGCCCGTGAAAGTTTCACGCGGATTGTCGACGCGGTCGCGGCTCTTGGACGAGGCGCCTGGCTCCGGTGAGCGGTTTCCCGTCTCACGACGGGCCACGGTGACGTCGTTCACGCCACCGAGCGTCCCGCCGCCCGGCCGGCGCTGCGGCCGGAGAAGATGCAGCCGCCGAGGAACGTGCCTTCCAGCGCGGCATAGCCGTGCACGCCGCCGCCGCCGAAGCCGGCGGCTTCGCCCACCGCATAGAGCCCGGCGACCGGCTGGCCATCCGCGCCCAGCACGCGGCTGTCGAGATCGGTCTGCAGGCCGCCCAGCGTCTTGCGGGTCAGGATGTTGAGGCGCACCGCGATCAGCGGGCCGTTTGCCGGATCGAGCATCTTGTGCGGCTTGGCCGTGCGGATGAGCTTGTCGCCGAGATAGGCGCGGGCGCCGCGCAGCGCGGTGATCTGCATGTCCTTGGAGAACGGATTGTCGAGTTGGCGATCGCGGGCGCCGATCTCGCGTTCCACCTGCGCGAGCTCGAGCAGCGGCTCGCCGCCGGCCAGCGCGTTCATGCGCGCCACCAGCTTCGAAAGGTCGGCCTCGACGATGAAATCCTCGCCCTTCTCCATGAAGGCCTTCACCGGACCCGGAATGCCTGATGTCGCGCGGCCGAGCACCTGGCGCCAGCTCTTGCCGGTCAGGTCCGGGTTCTGTTCGGAACCCGACAGCGCGAACTCCTTCTGGATGATCTTCCTGGTCAGGATGAACCAGGAATAGTCGAAGCCGGTGCTCATGATGTGGCTGAGCGTGCCCAGCGTGTCGAAGCCGGGATAGAGCGGTACCGGCAGGCGTTTTCCCCTGGCATCGAGCCAGAGCGACGACGGGCCCGGCAAGATGCGGATCGCGTGTTCGGTCCAGATCGGCGCCCAGTTCCTGATGCCCTCGACATAGTGCCACATGCGGTCGCGGTTGATGATCGAACCGCCGGCCTGTTCCGTGATGGCCAGCATGCGGCCGTCGACATGGTCGGGCACGCCGGTGATCATGCGCTTGGGCGCCGTGCCCAGTCGCCTGGGCCAGTTTTCCCGCACCAGTTGGTGATTGCCGCCGATGCCGCCGGAAGCGACGATCACCGCTTGCGCATGCAGCTCGAAATCGCCCGATATGTCGCGCGAGCTCTTGTGGCCGCGCTCGACGGTGCTGGGTTCGAGGACATCGCCGCGCACACCGGTCACGACGGCGCCCGTCCGCGTCAATTCGTTGACCCGGTGGCGGAACTTGAAGCTGATCAATCCGCGCTTTTGCGCCTCGCGCACGCGCTGCACGAACGGCTCGATCACGCCTGGGCCGGTGCCCCAGGTGATGTGGAAGCGCGGCACCGAATTGCCATGGCCGACGGCATTGCCGCCGCCGCGCTCGGCCCAGCCGACCACGGGAAAGAATTTCAGGCCGCGCTGCAGCAGCCAGGAGCGTTTCTCGCCGGCGGCGAAGCCGACATAGGCTTCCGCCCATCTGCGCGGCCAGAAATCCTCCGGCCGGTCGAAAGCGGCGGTGCCCATCCAGTCCTCGAGCGCCAGATCATGCGAATCGCGGATGCGCATGCGCCGCTGCTCGGGGGAATCGACGAGGAAAAGCCCGCCGAACGACCAGAATGCCTGGCCACCCAGCGACTGCTCCGGCTCCTGGTCGACGATTATGATCCTCTTGCCTGCCTCGGCAAGCTCGGCGGCGGCAACCAGCCCGGCAAGGCCGGCGCCGACAATGATCACGTCCGCGTCGTCAGCCATTTTTCCTCCCAGAATTAGCCGACTACTTTATTGCAAAGACCTAGACAGCCTCCCAGCCATCCTTGCCGCCGGCGCGGAAGATGGCGTCGATGACCTTCTGGTTGAGCACGGATTCCTCCAGCGTGAAGACACGCTCCTTGCCGCCCTGTGCAGCGCGCGCGAAAGTCTCGACCTCCAGCCGGTACTGCTGCGTGCCGGGAAAGCGGAACACCTGCGCCTCGGTGTGGTTCTGGTTGTGCAGTTCGACGCGGTGATGATCGTAGAGCCCGGCATTGAAGGGCGAAAAGACCTCGATGAAACCCTTCTCGCCGTGGAACACCATCACCTGACGCGCGGCCATCTGCGTCGACAAATAGAAGGACAGTTCGAAATCGCCGAAATCGGCGCGGATCGAGGAGTAGATGTCGGTGCCGAATTTCTTGTCGCGCTCGATCGTCGCCTGCACGCGGCTAGGCTCCTTGCCGGTCGAGAAGCGCGTCGACACGGTCGGGTAGACGCCGATGTCGGGCAATGCGCCGCCGCCGAGGTCGAGCTGGTTGCGCATGTTGTTGGGGTCGACATTGTAGTAGGAGAACGCGCCCTGCACATGGCGCAGCCGGCCGATGGCGCCGCTGGCGACGAGATCGCGCACCTTGATCCATTGCGGATGGTAGATGACCATGAAGGCTTCGCAGACCAGCACCTTCTTGGCATCGCGCAGCTTGATCAGCGGCGGGATATCCTTGGCGTCGAGCGCAAGCGGCTTCTCGACCAGCACATGTTTTCCCGCCTCGATCGCCTTCGCCGTCCATTCGAAATGCTGCGAGGTCGGCAGCGGGATGTAGACGCCGTCAATATCCTTGGAGGCCAGCAATTCCTCGTACGATCCGAACGCATGGCGCGCGCCGAACCGCTCGGCCAAGGCCTTGGCTTTCGACAGGTCGCGGCTGGCGATCGCCGACAGCACGCCGTTCTCCGCCTCGACGATTGCCGGCAACAACTGCTCGCGGCCGATCTTGGCCGTCGACAATACACCCCATCGGAACATCACGCTTCTCCATGTCGGTTACATCAGGCGAGGTTTGCCCGAAATCGACGGAAAAGCCAATGACCGAGGCTGTCCTTGGCTCAGCCCCGCTTCCCCGTCAGCGTCATGTCGAAGTTGACGACGTTGGAATAGAGCGGCGTGCCGACATCCATGCCGTAGCGCGACCGCAGCACCTTGCCGATGACATGGAATTTGATTGTGCCGCCCTTCAACCCGTCGAGTTCGGCGGTGAACTTTTCCGCAAACGTCTTGCCGCGCGCCGTCAGCCTGCCGGTGACAAGGGCTGACGTATCGCCGGTGCGGGTCACACTGGTCGAGCGGAACTGGATCTCCGGGCTGTTGGCCGCATCGAACACCGCGTCGGAGCGCAGGAAGGCATCGATGCGGCTCTGGCCGGTGCCGACGCTTTCCGGATAGATGGTAAGATCGACCTTCGAGCGCCCGACATCGCCATTGTCGATGCGGATCGTGCCCTTGAAGCGGGCGAAGGCGCCGTCGAAGCCGCCGCCGCCGGCCTTGCCTATGGTGAAACGGATGCTGGAGCCTGCCGGGCTGACCGTGTAGCTGCCGGCGGCGTCGCTCAATGCCACCGCCGCGGCTGCGGGCACGGCAAGGCATGCGGCAAAAGCCGCGAATCCAAGGATGCGCGCATGCATGGGATTGTTCCTTTCCTGGAGGCAACGCGTTTGGCGTCCTCACCTCACAAACGCACGAGGTCCCCGCTCTATTCCCCTTCTGACGAAGGCGTGATCATGCGCGTGAGCACGCTGTCACGCAGCACGAAGTGGTGGCGCAGGGCGGCCGCGACATGTAGCGCGACCAGCGCGATGCCCGCATAGGCGAGATACCAGTGCGCGGCCGCCCAGAAACTTTCGGCGGCATCGGATTCGGCGAGCGGCAGATTGGGCATCACGAACAGGTTGAACGGCATGGTCGGGATTTCCAGCGTCGACACGGAAACCAGCGCCCAGCCGGACAAGGGCAAGGCGATCTGGAAGGCATAGAGCGCCAGATGCGCGAGCGGCGCCGTTCGCCGCTCCAGCGCGCCGACCGAAGCGGGCAAAGGCGGCGTCGCGTTGCCGAGCCGCCACGCGATGCGCAGGATGATGAGGCCAAGCAGCAGAAAGCCCAGGGATTTGTGCAGCTGGATCAGCTCGAAAGCGGTGCGCTGGCTGGTCAGCCGCACCATGACGAAGCCGAGGGCGAACTGCCCGATGAAGATGATGCCGATCAGCCAGTGAAGGAGGATCGTCGCCCAGCCATAGCGGGTTGGCGTGTTTGTGATAGAAGTCTGCATGGCGAGTGAACGAATGCCGGGTCGGCTTTCTTCCGGCGTCCCTCACCCTCCCCCTTGTGGGGAGGGTCGATCCGCAAAGCGGATCGGGGTGGGGGGCCTCGTAGGCGCTACCTCCACCCCGGCTCGCAATCTCCGCCTCGCTGCGACTGCGAGCCGACCGTCCCCACAAAGGGGAGGTGAGGGGCGTTCCCTACCCACTCACCTTGAAGAAATCCACAAATGCCCTGAGCGCCGGGCGCATCTGCCGGCGGCTGGGGTAATAGACGAAGAACCCGTCGAAGGGCGGGCACCAATCCTCCAGCACGCGGATCAGCCTGCCGTCGGCCAGCGGCGCGCGGACATAGTCTTCGAAGACGAAGGCGAGGCCTGTGCCGCCGATCGCCGCTTGCGCGATCAGATGATCCTCGTCGAGGATCAGCGGCCCTTGCGCGGCGATCTCGATTTCCTCGCCGCCCTTCGCGAATTCCCAGCGATAGAGAACGCCGCTGGAGAAGCGGAAGCGGATGCAGCGATGATCGGCAAGGTCGCGCGGATGATGCGGTCTCGGCATGGCCGCGAAATAGGATGGCGCGCCGACCACAGCGCCGCGAATGTCCGGCCCGATACGCACCGCGATCATGTCGCGCTGCAGGCTCTCGCCAAGCCGCACGCCGGCATCGAAACCGCCTTCCACCACATCGGTGAAGCGGTCCTCGATGGCGATCTCCAGCACGATATCGGGATAGGCCGCGGCAAAGGCGCCGAGCCGTGGTGTCAGCACCAGATGCGCTGCCGTGCGCGGCACGCTGAGCCGCAGATTCCCGGCTGGCCGGTCGCGCGCCTCAATCGCCGTCTCCAGCGCCAGGTCGATTTCCGATAGGGCCGGGCGCAACCGCTCCAGCAACTGCGCGCCTTCTTCCGTCGGCGCGACGCTGCGGGTGCTGCGCGCCAGCAGCCGCACGCCGAGCCGCGCCTCAAGGCTTGACACCGCATGGCTGACCGCCGACGGCGCGATGGCCAATTCCCTGGCCGCGCCGCGAAAACTGCCGCATTGGGCAACGGTCGCCAGCACGGCCAGTTGTGAGAGATGTGCTCGGTTCATTGATCTATCTATTGGAACAGCCCGTGCAAATGAGAGCCGATTATCGAACACAACGCAAGGCGCTATTTCTGCTGCATCACAACAAGGAGACGCGTGATGCAAACCCGCAAGCTAGGAACTGAACTGAACGTCTATCCCGTCGGCCTCGGCTGCATGGGCATGAGCTTCGCCTATGGCGGCCAGCCGGAGGCAGAGGCGATCGCCACGCTGCACCGCGCCGTCGAGATCGGCGTCAATTTCTTCGACACCGCGGAAGTCTATGGCCCTTACGAGAACGAGATCCTGCTCGGCAAGGCGCTGAAGTCGGTGCGGAACAAAGTGACGATCGCCACCAAATTCGGCTTCAAGATTCTGGAGGAAGGCATCGGCCTCGACCGCATGGCCGGCGTCGACAGCCGCCCCGAGCACGTCAAGGCGGTGGCCGAGGCCTCGCTGAAGCGGTTGGGTACCGATGTCATCGACCTCTATTACCAGCACCGCGTCGACCCCAACGTGCCGATCGAGGATACGGTCGGCGCCATGGCCGAGCTGGTGCGCGAGGGCAAGGTGCGCGCGCTCGGCCTGTCGGAGGCAAGTGCGGCGACCATCCGCCGGGCGCATGCCGTGCATCCGATCGCTGCCGTGCAGAGCGAATATTCGCTGTGGAGCCGCGACCCGGAAGAGGAGGTCTTCGCCGTTTGCCGCGAACTCGGCATCGGCTTCGTTCCTTACAGCCCGCTCGGCCGTGGTCTTTTGACGGGCAAGATCGCCAGGCCCGAAACGCTTGACGATGGCGACTGGCGCCGGACCTTGCCGCGCTTCCAGGCCGAGGCCATGCAAGCCAATGCCAAGGTTATCGCCACGCTGGAAAGGATGGCGGCGGAAAAGGGCGTGACTTCGGCGCAGCTGGCGCTGGCCTGGGTGCTGCATCAGGGCGATTTCATCGTACCGATCCCAGGTGCACGAAAAATCCGCCACCTGGAGCAGAACACGGCGGCGGCCGGGATTGAACTGAGCGCAGCCGAGGTGGCGGCGATCGGCGATGCGCTGTCGCCGGATAAGGTGGTCGGCAAGCGCTACACCGAGGAGTTGCTGGCGCTGGTGAATGGGTAAGTGCGCAGCAGGAGACGGAAAGAGGGGCTTCGGGCGCCTCTTTTTGTTGAGAGGTCGGCGCGAGGCACCCCCCTCTGTCCTGCCGGACATCTCCCCCTCAAGAGGGGAGATCAGCTCTCCTCCGCTTTCGCCAATCGCCAACCGCTAACAAGATGAGCGAGGCGGCGAAGCGATCAATCTCCCCCCTTGAGGGGGAGATGTCCGGCAGGACAGAGGGGGGTGCCTCGCGCCAACGTTCAAAATTGTGTCCGCTCACCAAGGCACAACCGATATCTCCGGCCAGCACTCCCGCGCCCGCGTGCCCTTCGCCTCATGCGTTCGCTGGTTGTCCATCACCCGGTTCGGCACGATGCGGAACGAAAAAATGTCGTCGAGCCCGAATGGCGCCACCAGATCAAGCTGCCCGCCGGCATCGTAGCGCACCCCAACCGCATGCGTCTTGGAAGCGAAATGGCTGACGGATTCGTTCGCGCTCGTATAGCGCGGGCAGGGCTGCCCGAATTTCTGCGGATACCACAGATGCACCCGCGCTTGGTTGCGCACCTCGACCGGCATCGCCAGCCCCTCGAAATGCCGCGCCGCCCGGCGGATGACAGCGTCCTCGGCCTCATAGGACAGGTCGCTGTCGTCAAAATAAAACAGGTCGACATCCTTGATGCCGTAACCCGACGGCTTGCCGGTCAGATGGTTCCAGACTGTATTGTAAAGCGCACCTGAAACCACCAGCCAGTCCGGCAGCTCAAGCGTACGGGCGCGCGCCAGCGCCTCATGGACGAGCGGGTCCCTCAAGACGATGTCGAGGAATGCCTTTCGCTGTGCCTCGAACGGCAGCCCGGAATAGCGCAGATGGTCCATCGCCCTTTGGAGGACGATTCGCCATCTGCCTGCAAGCCGTGGTTCCAGCGCAATTCCGGACGGAAAACAGCCATACACTTTTCCTGGAATTGCTTCAGCCGCGCAGCACGCCACCCGTCTGCTTGCCGACATTCTCGACGATGCGCTTGGCCAGCGCCTCGAAATCCTCGTCGGTCAGCGTCTTCTCGACCGGCTGGATCGACACTTCGATGGCGATCGATTTTTTGTCGGCGCCGAGCGACGCTCCTTCGAAGATGTCGAAGACCGTGACGGCTGTGATCAGCTTCTTGTCGGCGGCAAGTGCTGCGCGCAGCAGCGTGCCGGCCTCGATCGCTTTGTCGACGACGAAGGCGAAGTCGCGCTTCACCGCCTGGAAGGCGGAGAGTTCCAGCTTCGGCTTGGTCTTCGTCGGCTTGGCCTTCGGCTCGGGCACGGCGTCGACGAACACTTCGAAGCCGCAGAGCGGGCCGGAAACGTCGAGCCCTTCCATCGTCTTGGGATGGAATTCGCCGAACGTGCCGAGCACGGTCTTCGGCCCGAGCTTGATCGTGCCGGACCGGCCGGGATGGTACCAGGCTGGACCGCCCGCCTCGATCTGCAGCCGCTCGACCGGCGCGCCGCAGGCTTCGAGCGCCGCGATCGCATCGGCCTTGGCGTCGAACACGCCGACCGGCCCGGAATTGCCGGCCCAACTGCGGCCCGAGCCGTCGAGCTTGGCGGTGCCGCGGCGCACGCCGGCGGCGACGCGGCGCTGCTGGTCGGCGCCGTCGCCCTCATAGGTGCCCGAGACCTCGAACAGCGCGACATCGCCAATGCCCCTGTCGGCATTGCGCTGCGCGGCGGCGATCAGCCCCGGCAGCAGCGACGGCCGCATGTCGGACATGTCGGCGGCGATCGGGTTGGCAAGCTTCAGCGCCGTCTGGCCGCCGCCGAACAGCTCGGCATGCCTGGCCGGAATGAACGACCAGGTGACGGCCTCCATCATGCCGCGCACCGCAAGCGCGCGCTTGGCGGTGCGGGTGCGGACCTGCAGCGTGGTCAGGATCTTCGAATTGACCGCGTCATGCGCGCCGAGCGGCTGCGGGGCGATGTTGTCGACACCGTGGATGCGCATAACCTCCTCGACCAGGTCGGCCTTGCCGTCGACATCGGGACGCCAGGACGGCACCGCCACATCGACGACATCGCCCGAGCCCTGCGGCATGAAGCCGAGGCGCGACAGGATGTCGAGGCTTTCCGCCTTCGGCACCTCGATGCCGGTCAGCCGCGTCACTTCCGACAGCGGAAAGGAGACGATCTTGGGCTTGTGGCCGGCATAACCGACGACTTCGGTCTCGGCCGGCTCACCGCCGCAGAGATCGAGCACCAGTCTGGTCGCCAGCTCGACGCCAGGGACCATGAATTCAGGGTCGACGCCGCGCTCGAAACGGTAGCGGGCATCGGTGATGATGCCGAGCGTGCGGCCGGTGCGGGCGGTGGTGATCGGATCCCACAGCGCCGATTCGATCAGCACCTCCGTCGTGTTCTCGTCGCAGCCGGAATGCTCGCCGCCCATTACGCCGGCGATGGATTCGACGCCATTGTCATCCGCGATGGCGCACATGTCGGGCGTCAGCGTGTATTCACGACCGTCCAGCGCCATCACCTTCTCGCCGTCCCTGGCGCGGCGCACGACGAGGTTGCCGGCGACCTTCCCGGCGTCGAACACATGCAGCGGCCGGCCGCGATCGAAGGTGACGTAGTTGGTGATGTCGACCAGCGCGCTGATCGGCCTGAGACCAATGGCGATCAGCCTTTGCTGCAGCCATTTCGGCGACGGGCCGTTCCTGACGCCGCGCACCAGCCGCAAGGCGAAGCCCGGGCAAAGTTCCGGCGCCTCGATCACCACTTTGACCGGCGTCTGGCCTTTGCCGGCAATCTTTTCGACCGCGGCGCTTTTCAGCGTGCCGAGCCCGCTTGCCGCCAGATCCCTGGCAATGCCGTAAACGCTGGTGGCATCCGGTCGGTTCGGCGTCAGATTGATCTCGATGACCGGATCGTCGAGATGCGCATAGGACGCGAAGCTGGCGCCGACCGGCGCATCCTCGGGCAGGTCGATGATGCCGTTGTGCTCGTCGGACAGTTCCAGCTCGCGCTCGGAACACATCATGCCATGGCTCTCCACGCCGCGGATCTTGCCGACCGCCAGCGTCACGTCGATGCCGGGCACATAGGTGCCGGGCGCGGCGAAAGCGCCGATCAGGCCGGCGCGGGCATTCGGCGCGCCGCAGACGACCTGGACGGGGGGCTTGCCGTCGCCGGTATCGACGGTCAGCACCCGCAGCCGGTCGGCATCGGGGTGCTGCACCGCCGTCAGCACCTTGGCGATGACGAAGGGTTTCAGGCTCGACTTGTCGTCGACATGCTCGACTTCGAGGCCGATCGACGTCAGCTGCTCAACGATCTCGTTGAGCGTGGCGACGGTCTCGAGATGATCCTTGAGCCAGGAGAGGGTGAATTTCATGGGGCTGTTCCGTCTGGTCTTTTGACGCTTGATTTCGGATGTCTCGGCAGATCGTCGGACATATGCAGGAAGGGAAGCTGCTCGCTGACATAGGCATGCAGCGTTGGCTTGAAATCGGCCGGCGCATCCATGGCGCCGAGCATGAAGTAGATGTCGTCTGCCAGCCGCTCGTCGACATAGGCGATGGGCGCGCCGCAGACGCCGCAAAACGAGCGCGTCACCGGGCCGTTCTCGTACATCTTCAGCGCCTTGCCGGTGAACGCCACTTTATCGGCCAGGAAGCCGACAAAGGCCGAGACCGGCGCGCCGCTGGCCCGCCGGCAATCGCCGCAATGGCAATAGCTGACGTGATGCGGCTCGGCCGAGGCCTCGAACCGCACGGCGCCGCAGCGGCAGCCGCCGATGTGGAGCGCTGTCATGCGCTCAAGCCGCCGAACAGCGTCGGCATGTCGAGCGGCCGGAAACCGTAATGCGACAGCCAGCGCACGTCAGCGTCGAAAAAGGCGCGCAGGTCCGGCATGCCGTATTTGAGCATGGCGATGCGGTCGATGCCCATGCCCCAGGCAAAGCCCTGATACTCGTCGGGATCGAGCCCGCCGGCGCGCAGCACATTGGGGTGCACCATGCCGCAGCCGAGGATCTCCATCCAGTCGGAGCCTTCGCCGAAGCGCACTTCGCCGGGCCGCGAGCGGTCGCACTGGATGTCGACCTCGAGGCTTGGCTCGGTGAACGGGAAGAAGGACGGCCGGAAGCGCATCTTGACCGAGGGTACCTCGAAGAATGCCTTGCAGAATTCTTCCAGCACCCACTTCATGTTGGCGACATTGGCTGTCTTGTCGATCACCAGACCCTCGACCTGATGGAACATCGGCGAGTGCGTGGCGTCGGAATCCTGGCGATAGGTCTTGCCCGGAATGACGATGCGGATCGGCGGCTTCTGCTTCTCCATGGTGCGGATCTGCACGGGCGAGGTGTGCGTGCGCAACAGCTTGCGCTCACCCTTCTCGCCCGGCTGGAAGAAGAAAGTGTCGTGCATCTCGCGCGCCGGATGTCCTTCCGGGAAATTCAGCGCGGTGAAATTGTAGTAGTCGGTCTCGATATCGGGACCTTCGGCGATGGCGAAGCCGAGATCGCCGAAGATCGCCGCGATCTCGTCGATGACCTGGCTGATCGGATGGATGCGGCCGCGCTCGGCCGGCGACTGCCGCACCGGCAGCGTCACGTCGACCTTCTCGGCGGCGAGACGTGCCGCGATCGCCACATCCCTGAGTTCGGCCTTGCGGGCCGTCAGCGCCTCGGTGACGCGGTTCTTGAGGCCGTTGATGACGGGGCCCTTGAGCTGGCGCTCCTCGGCGGTCATGGCGCCAAGCGTTTTCAGCATCTCGGACACGGTGCCCTTCTTGCCGAAGGCGGCGATGCGCACGGCCTCGATGGCCGGCTCATCGGCGGCCGATGCGATATCGGCCAGCAGTGAATTTTCGAGCGTATCCAGGGCACTAGTTGCGTCGTTCACGGTCAAACTCGCTACGTTGGAAGTCAACTTAAGTGAAAGTCACTTTTAAGTTGAAAGTTCAGGCATCAGAGACAAAAAAACCCGCGCCAGCCGTGCCAGCGCGGGTTCCCCATAATCAGAATTGCGAATGCTTGGGAAGCGCTGGTCTTAGGCGACAGCGCTTTCGAAAGCGTTCGGCGTGGTGTTCTTCAGATATTCGAGCGCGACCTTGGCCTTGGCCACGAGCGCTGCGAAAGCCTGCGGCTCATGGATGGCCATGTCGGACAGGATCTTGCGATCGATCTCGATGCCGGCCTTGTTGAGGCCGTCGATGAAGCGGCCATAGGTCAGGCCATGCTCGTGGGTCGCGGCGTTGATGCGCTGAATCCACAGCGCGCGGAACGAGCGCTTGCGGTTCTTGCGGTCGCGGTAGGCGTACTGCAGCGACTTTTCCACCGCCTGCTTGGCGATGCGGATGGTGTTCTTGCGACGGCCGTAGAAGCCCTTGGCGGCTTTCAGGACCTTCTTGTGCTTGGCGTGCGAGGTGACGCCTCTTTTTACGCGTGCCATGTCATGATCTCCTTAAAAGCAATTCCCTGGAAAAGTGTCTTGCGGTTTTCCGTTCGGATTGCGTAAAACTAATGCGTGTCCAGACCGAATGCTCAGAGGCCGTTCGGCAGAAAATTCTTGATGACCTTCTTGCCATCCGGTTCAGCCAGAACCATCGTGCCGCGGGCATTTCGAATGAACTTGTTGGAACGCTTGATCATGCCGTGACGCTTGCCGGCCGCAGCCGACAGGACTTTACCCGTACCTGTGATCTTGAACCGCTTCTTGGCGGCCGACTTGGTCTTCATCTTGGGCATTTTGCTACTCCGTCTTGTTGGCGCACTATCGCGCTTCTTGTTCGCTCCGGGCCGACCAAAGCCCGAAAAGCAAATGAAACCGCCACGGCATGCCCTGCCGGGCGGTTTTCTTGAACGGCGGTCCTATACGTCAAAGACGGCCTGTACGCAACACCTGAAGCCGTGCGGCGCTCTGTCCCGATCAGGGCAGCGTAAACCACACAGGCAGCATGCCCGACTGCTGCGCGCCGTCGATCAGTTCGAAGGCCGGCAGCGCGATCAGGAACACCAGGCCGTCGAGCAGCGTGGTCAGCAGCAGGCGCGGCCTGAAGCTGCCGGTGTCGCCCTCCTGATAGAGGGAAAGCTTCGGAAAGAAGCGCGGCACCTTCGCCAGATAGGCCTGATAGGGCGCCCCAAGCGCCTCCTTGAGGAATTTCTCTTCGCGCAGGATGACGATGTGGAAGGCCCCCGCGCATAGCAGTGCGAACAGGATAATGCCCGAGAACGAACCAATCTGCGCGCCGACGCCGGCCGCGGCCACGGTCGAGAACACATAAAGCGGGTTGCGGGTGATCGAGTACGGCCCGCCCGTCACCACCTCGGAGGACTTGCGCCCGCCAATATAGAGCGTCGCCCAAAGGCGGCCGACGATGCCGAGGAAAATCAGGAGCACGCCGAACATCTCGATTGTTTCATGCACCGACGTGTCGGGTGGGAAGGTCGATTGACCGAACAGCAGCGCCAGAAACAGCACCGCCACGAGCACGGCAAGCACCAGCCGACGCATCTGCTGGTAATTGCCCAGCCCGTATTTGAGTTCGTTGTCCAAGGGGTGTCCGATCGTCGAAGAGCTTAGCCGGCGATCGCAGCTTTAGCCAAGAAACAGGCGTCCCGCCGATCGCCGGGACGCTCTGCAAGACAATTCAGGCGGATTTGGAGCGCTGGTCGCGCCTGACTTTATCGTGATCTCAGATGTTGATATTCAGCACACCTTAGCGCGGCGCCAGCACCATCATCATCTGGCGGCCTTCGAGCTTCGGCTCCGCCTCGACCTTGGCGATGGTCGCCACTTCCTCGCGCACCTTGTTCAGAAGCTGCATGCCGAGTTCCATATGTGCCATCTCGCGGCCGCGGAAGCGCAGCGTCAGCTTGACCTTGTCGCCTTCCTCGAAGAAGCGGCGCACCGCCTTCATCTTGGTCTCGTAGTCATGGCTGTCGATGTTCGGGCGCATCTTGATCTCCTTGATCTCGATGACCTTCTGATTCTTGCGCGCCTCGGCCGCCTTCTTCTGGTTGGCGTACTTCAACTTGCCGAGATCGAGGATCTTTACGACGGGCGGCACCGCATTGGGCGATATCTCAACGAGATCGAGCCCGGCCTCTTCGGCGAGCAGCAATGCGTCGTTGATGGAAACATCGCCGCGGTTCTGGCCTTCGGCGTCGATAAGCTGGACCCGGGGAACCCGGATGTCACGGTTGGAGCGCGGCCCATCCTTGGTCGGCGCCGCTGCTTTGAAAGGTCTGCGAATGGTCGTGGTCTCCTTGGCCGTTTCGTTCAGGATTTGTCAGTCTTGATGCGTGGACGCGCCAATGTGGTGAGCGCGCGGGCGGAGTCAATAGCACAGCGTTGACAGAAAATCACCCTGATCGCCGCCTGCACCAAACAAAGAAACAGCGCGAGCACTTTTCGCCACGCCCGCGGCTGTGCCACAAGACCCCGAGCCAGAAGAGGGGCCTGAGGAAAAAGCCATGACCGTCACGCCCCCAACCTTTCTCCCCCCGACCTTTGTCAACGTCGATGGATCGCGCATCGCGGTGCGCCACAGCGCGGGTTCGACGCCCGGTATCGTCTGGCTCGGCGGCTACAAGTCGGACATGCTGGGCACGAAGGCGCAGACGCTCTCGGACTGGGCGGCGAAAGAGGGTCGCGCCTTCCTGCGCCATGACTATTCCGGCCACGGCGAATCCGGCGGCGCCTTTGCCGACGGTACGATTTCGACATGGCTTTCGCAAAGCCTTGCGGTGTTCCGGAAGTTTGCCAAGGGCAATCAGATCCTGGTCGGCTCGTCGATGGGCGCCTGGATCGCGCTGCGCATGGTGCAGGAATTGCGCAAGGCGGGCGACGCAAGCGTCGTCGGTCTGGTGCTGCTGGCGCCGGCGCCTGATTTTACCTCTGAGCTGGTCGAGCCAGCGCTGACCGAGGCGCAAAAGCACAGCCTCGCCGAGAAGGGTTTCTTCGCCGAGCCCTCCGATTATTCAGCCGAGCCCTACATTTATACAAGCGCTTTGATCGAGGACGGGCGCGCCAACCGGGTGATGACCGGTCCGATCGACACGCATTGCCCGGTCCACATCCTGCAAGGGCTGGCCGATCCGGACGTGCCGTCGAGCCACGCGCTGAAGCTGGTCAGCCTGCTGCCGTCCGACGATGTCACGCTGTCGCTTATTCCGGACGGCGATCACCGCCTGTCGCGGCCGCAGGACCTCGACATGCTGGTGCGGGCGGTCGGCTACATGGCCGGGCGGGGCAAGTGACGATGCGCCTTTCCATTCCGATCTCGGCCTTCGTCGCGGCAATCGTCGGCTTCGGCGGCACGCTGGCCATCGTCATCGCCGCCGCCCACGCGGTCGGCGCGTCGCAAATTCAGACGGCAAGCTGGGTGACGGCCATTTGCCTGGCCATGGCGATCGAGAGCCTGTGGCTGTCGTGGCGCACGAAAATGCCTGTCATCACCGCCTGGTCGACGCCAGGCCTGGCGCTGATGGCGGCGTCGACCGGCTTTTCGATCGGCGAGGCCGTCGCCGCCTTCATCACCACCGCCATCCTGCTGATCGCCACCGGCCTGTTCCGGCCCCTGACGCAATTGATCTCCAGGATACCGCCCTCGGTCGCTTCCGGCATGCTGGCCGGCATCGTCGTCACCTTCGCCCTCAATGCGGTCAAGACCGTTCCCGTCGACCCCTGGCTGATCCTGCCGCTGATCGCGGCCTTCTTCTTGATCCGCGTGTTCCACCCGGCGCTGTCGGTGCTGTCGGTGCTGGTCGGCGGCGGTCTGGCCGCATTTCTCACCGGCCGTGTCGGCGGCCTGCCGACCCCCGAACTGTCGACGCTGACGCTGATCGCGCCTGATTTCACCGCCAAGGCGATGATCGGCCTGGCGCTGCCGCTCTATCTCGTCACCATGGCCTCGCAGAACCTGTCGGGGCTGGCCGTGCTGCGCGCCGCCGGCTACCATCCCGAACCCGGACCGCTGATCGGCGTCACCGGACTGTTTTCCCTGCTGTCGGCGCCATTCGGTGGCTCGACGACCAATCTGGCGGCGATTTCTGCGGCGATCTGCACCGGGCCGGACGTCCATCCCGACCCCGCCGAGCGCTGGAAGACCGGCCCCTTCTATGCGCTCGCCTATCTCATCTTCGCGATTTTCGGCGCTTCGCTGGTGGCGATCTTCGCCGTCCTGCCGCAGAGCCTGATCGTGCTGGTGGCGGGTCTGGCGCTGATGGCCTCGCTCGCCAATGCGCTGGCGATCGCGCTGAAGGACGAGGGCGATCGCATGGCCGCCACCGTCACCTTCGTCGTCACCGCTTCGGGGTTGACCCTGTTCGGCGTCGGCGCAGCATTTTGGGGGCTGATCGCCGGGCTGGTCGTGCTTTTCCTCGACAGGCTCAAAAAGTGATAATCATTTCAGACCCTTGTCCGGTTTTGGCGGATATTGTCTTGAATCGCCGTTTTTGCCTTCCCATTTCGATTCCACGCAGCCGGTATTGGCTGTCTCCAACCGAAGGAATGGGAGAAAATGAACACATCTGCATTGATCCGCCCGGCCTGGACGCCGGCAACCATCGCGTTGATGGTGATCGGCTTCATGGTGTTCTGGCCGCTCGGCTTCGCCATGCTCGCCTACATCATCTGGGGCGACCGGCTCGACGGCTTCAAGCGTGACGTCAACCGTGCGACCGACGGCATCTTCGCCGGCTGCCGCCGCGGTTCCGACAAGGCCGCGCGCTGGGGCAACGGCTCCGCCCGCACCGGCAACGTCGCTTTCGACGACTGGCGCGAAAAGGAGCTTGAGCGCCTCGCCGAGGAACGCCGCAAGCTCGACGACATGCTGACCGAGTTCGACGACTATGCCCGCGAACTGCGTCGCGCCAAGGATCAGGACGAGTTCGACCGCTTCATGGCGAAGCGCAACAAGTCGACCGCTCCGGCGAAGACCGATCCGAACACCGGCACCACTCCCACCAAGCGCGGCAAGGGCTCGAACCTGCTTGACGACTGAGGCCGAGCGCATGACCCCCAAAACCGGAACCGGTTTTCGGAAAAGGTCATGCGCCAACTTAAAGGGTTACAGCGTCCTTTGCGCGTCCCGGAGCACGCGCGGCGCTGCAGGGCAGGCCCGATCGTGAAAAAAACGGCGTCGCGCGAGCGGCGCCGTCAGACTGCTGACAAACCCCGTCAATTTTGGCGGGGTTTTGTTTTTATGGTTTGAATGGGCTCGTTATTTCGGTGTC